>JACMMK010000388.1 GCA_014379045.1 Burkholderiales bacterium | reverse complement strand
TGCTTGAGGGCTTGCGGCGTCATGCGTCGAGCTCCTCCTCCCCGCCCATCTCCGCCATCACGACGCGCCGCGCCGCCCGCAACTTCGCGCTTCGTGCCCGCGGGTTTTCCTCGACCTCAGCGTCGCTCGCCGTGATCGGCTTCTTCGACAACGTCTGCCACACCGACCGGTCGCGCAGCGCGTGCTTGACGATCCGGTCTTCGAGCGAGTGAAAACTGATGACGACCAGTCGCCCGGCAGGCAACAGCGCATCGATGCACTTCGGCAGGGCTATTTCGAGCCGCGCAAGTTCTTGATTGACGTGAATCCGTAAAGCTTGAAAGGTGCGTGTCGCCGGGTCCTGGTTAGGCTCGCGCGAGCGGACCGCAGACGCCACGAGTGCGGCAAGCTGACGGGTGCGAGTGATCGGCTGCTGCGCTCTTGCCGCAACAATCGCTCTTGCAATCGATTGAGCATACCGTTCTTCGCCATAGTCCCTGATCACCTCGCGGATGTCGCGTTCATTCGCGCGCGCCAGCCACGCGCCGGCGCTTTCGCCCTGGGTCGTGTCCATCCGCATGTCGAGCGGACCGTCATGCCGGAAACTGAAGCCACGTTCGGCGGTGTCGAGTTGCGGCGACGACACGCCCAGATCGAGCAGGATGCCGTCGACGCGTTCGATCCCGCGCGCGCGCAGGCGCTCGTCGATCGAGTCGAAGCTCGCATGTTCGACGTGCAATCTCGCATCGCTGATCTCGCGCGCGCTGTCGATCGCCTCGGGGTCCCGGTCGAAGGCGATCAATCGTCCGCTCGCGCCGAGACGGTCGAGCAGCGCCCGGCTGTGTCCGCCGCGTCCGAAGGTACCGTCGACGTAGATGCCAGCTGCGCGCACGGCCAAAGCCTCGAGCGCGGGTTTCAGCAGCACCGGCGCATGGCGTGCGCCGTCGTTCACAACGAAAAACCCTCCAGTCCCGGCGGCATGCCGCCGCCCGGAACCGATGCGCGCTCGCGCTGTTCGCCCCATCGCAGCGCGTCCCAGAGCTCGAATTTCGCGCCCTGCCCGACCAGCGTGACCGCACGCGACAGCGACGCGAACTCGCGCAGCGACGGACTCACCAGAATCCGACCCTGGGCATCCATTTCGACATCGTCCGCATACCCGCCGATCAGGCGCTGCACGCCGCGCACATTCGGATCGAAACTGGGAAGCGCCATCAACTGACGATAGATCGGCTCCCAATCGGGGAGCGGATAGAGCAACAGGCATTTGCTCGGATCGGCGGTGATCACCAACTTCCCGTCGCCATGGGCGAGCAACGCCTCGCGATACTTCGTGGGGATCGCCAGCCGGCCCTTGCCGTCCATGCTCAGCTGTGCGACGCCTCGAAACACCCGGATTGCTCCCTGAGCCCCTGGGCTCTGTGGACCGATGGGAGAGTGGGTGGGCACTTACCACGTCTGATGCGGGCAGATTTCCCAAAAACTCCACTTCTCGCCACATATCCACACGTTAACCTCAATTTTTGGGCCGGTCAACGTGGAAAACGCCCTTTCCCGTATGCGAACAAGCACTTACCGCGAGCTGTACCTCGACGAAGCCTGAGGTATCTCAATGGATTTATGCAACTACCTTCATATGTGAAGGTATTACATTAAGTGTCGACACCCGTGCATAACGCGCCGAGTGTCGCGAAAACGCACATTCGGGCGCCGCGGAGCCCAAGTGAGTGACCGCCCATCGAGCGCAAACGGGTCGCGGTCAGGGGGCGACGGGTACGTAACGCGGCGGGGCGCTCGCGAAGCGAAGCTTCGGGGCGCGTGAAGTCAGCCGATAAGCCGGGTTCTGTCGCGGACAGTCATTCCTCTGGGCCGGCGGTTACCCGACGGCTCTAGCGATCTACCCGGGAGCGACGCGAGCAGCGCCAATGCCCCCCTATTTGATCTTGCTCCGGATGGGGTTTGCCGTGCCGTTCGCGTTACCGCGACCGCGGTGCGCTCTTACCGCACCGTTTCACCCTTGCCTGTGCCTTGCGGCCATCGGCGGTCTGTTCTCTGTGGCACTTTCCGTCGCCTTGGGCAATGGCGCAAACCACCGCTTGCTGCGCCCGGCCGTTAGCCGGCATCCTGCTCTGTGGAGCCCGGACTTTCCTCCATGCCGAAAACGAACGACACAGCGACTGTCTGGCTGGCTTCACGCGTACGCAGTCTAGCATTCGTGCGCCGTGCCCCGGCGACCTCGTGTGCGCAGGCGGCGCGCGGTGCATCTCAAGCGAGCTTCCAGCGCACCGCTTCACCCGCGCGCAGGGGCACCAGCGTGTCGTCGCCATAGGAAAGCTCCGAGGGTACGAGCCACGACTCGCGTAACAACGTGACCGTTTCGCGATTGCGCGGCAGGCGGTAGAAGTCAGGCCCGTGGAAGCTCGCGAAGGCCTCCAACCGGTCGAGCGCACCGACCGCGTCGAAGGCCTCGGCGTACAGTTCGAGCGCGCCGTGCGCCGTGTAGCAACCGGCGCATCCGCACTCCGTCTCTTTCGTGTGCCGCGCGTGCGGCGCACTGTCGGTGCCGAGAAAGAACTTCGGGTTGCCCGACACCGCGGCCTCGACCAGCGCCTGCCGATGCGCTTCGCGCTTGAGCACCGGCAGACAGTAGAAATGCGGGCGGATGCCGCCTGTGAAGATCGCGTTCCGATTCCACAACAGATGATGCGCGGTGATCGTTGCGGCGACCTGCGGACCGCTCGCTGCGACGAACTGCACCGCCTCGCGCGTCGTGATGTGCTCGAGCACGATGCGCAGTTCCGGCAGGTCACGGATCAGCGGCGCGAGGGTGCTTTCGATGAAAGCGTGCTCGCGATCGAACACATCGACGGCAGGATCGGTCACCTCACCGTGCAACAACAGCGGCAATCCGAGCCGCTGCATCGCGGCCAGCGCCGGCAGCGCGCGTTCCACGGCCGTGACGCCCGAATCGGAATTCGTCGTTGCACCGGCGGGGTAGTACTTGACCGCGTGCACCGAACCCGAGGCGACCGCACGCTCGATCTCGTCGGGTGTCGTGAGATCGGTCAGGTACAGCGTCATCAGCGGCTCGAAACGCAGCCCCGCCGGAATCGCTGCAACAATCCGGCGGCGATAGGCGAGCGCCTGCTCGGTCGTGGTCACCGGCGGCTTGAGGTTCGGCATGATGATCGCGCGTGCGAACCGGCGCGCCGTGTCGGGCACTACCGCCGCGAGGTGCGCGCCGTCGCGCAGGTGGAGGTGCCAATCATCGGGGCGCACCAGCGTCACCCGATCGACGGGCGAGGTGCCGCGCGCGCGGTCGGATGCTGCAGTCGAGGCTTCGTTCATCGTTGATCCGTCGGTCGTGGATCCAGCCGACGAGGTTAGCAGTTCGGCAACAGCTGCGACACCTGGCGAGGTCACCGGTATTCGAGTGTCGCGTCCGGTTCGCGACGACCGCTCGGCATGCCGCCTGCGCAAGTACGTCGACCCAGCTTCAGCGCTTCTTCAGGGCGAGCGCAAGTCGATACGCGTGCGCACGATCCACGCCGCATACCCGCGCCGCGACATGCGCCGCGCGGCTCACCGGCAACTCGGCCAGGAGTTCTACGAGAACCCGCTCGGTTTCGATGTCCGCTGCGGCCGGTGCCTGCCCCGGCGCGTCGACGATCAACACGAACTCGCCGCGGCGATGGTCGGCGTCGGCGGCCAGCCACGCTGCCGCTTCGTCCAGACGACAGCGATGGACCGATTCAAAGAGCTTCGTGAGTTCACGCGCGATGACGACCGGGCGTGCGCCCCCGAGACCGTTGCACAGGTCATCGATGCACTCGACGACGCGGTGCGGCGACTCGTAGAACACCAGCGCGCCGGGCGCGCCGCGCAGCGTCTCGATCGCGCTGCGGCGCGCGCTGCCGGTCGAGGGCAGAAAGCCGCAGAACGTGAATGTATCGAGCGCGAGGCCGCTGACCGAAAGCGCCGCAATCGCGGCATTCGGGCCCGGCACAGCGAACACTTTGCCCCCTGCGTCACGCGCCGCGTGCACCACTGCAGCGCCCGGATCGCTGATCGCAGGCGTGCCAGCGTCGCTGACCAGCGCCACCGTTGCCCCGCTTTGCAGCAGCGCGACGATCCGCTCACCCTGGGCACGTTCGTTGTGAGCATGTAGCGCCAACATCCGTCCGCGTGGCACCACGTCGTTCGCGTGCGCAAACAGTTTGCGCGTCACGCGCGTATCTTCGGCGGCGATCCAGTCGACCGCCCCGAGGACCGCGCGTGCCCGGGGAGAGAGGTCACCGAGATTTCCGATGGGTGTAGCCACAACATATAATCCGCCTGCCTCAACG
The DNA here is from genome assembly GCA_014379045.1 of Burkholderiales bacterium. Taxonomy (GTDB): domain Bacteria; phylum Pseudomonadota; class Gammaproteobacteria; order Burkholderiales; family CAIKXV01; genus CAIKXV01. The sequence goes on along the minus strand of JACMMK010000388.1, from coordinate 12,531 downwards.
GCCAGGCGCACCGGATCGTCTCTCCCATGCATCGTGTAGCCCTCACCTCGCTTCGCCAAGTCTGGGGCATCCGTGCTTTGCTCGCCAGAGCGCCGTCCGCCATCCGGGGCTTCGTCCCAGCGTTCGCGCTGGCGGTCGTGTGCTCAGCGTCGCCCGGTCAGGTTCACGCGGCCCAGTTCGACCCGGTGCGCGCGCACGCGGTGCCACCAATACTGATCGCGCAGGCGCCGGGCGTCATCGTCGGCGTGCCTGCCTCGGGGTCCGTTGAGCCCGCGCCGCACGCGCCAGCGCCGGGCAACGACACTACGGCGTCTCCCGCGACCCCCGCAGCACCGGTCCCTCCCATGCCTTCAGTGCCGCGTGCCGCCACGCCCGCCGCTGCGCGTCCGGTGGTAGTGTTGCTGCCGCTCGAGTCGGCCGCGTTCGGGCGCGCCGCGGGTCACGTGAAGAGCGGGCTGACCGCAGCGTGGTCGCAATCCCCGAACAGGGCGCTCACCGAACTTCGCTTCATCCTCGTCGGCGATCAGCCGAACGATGTGATCGCCGGTTACAACCAGGCGGTCGCTGCCAACGCGCGCGTGATCATCGGGCCGCTGATCCGCGACCAGGTGAGCGCACTCGCCAGTGCCCTGGCGCAAAGTGCCCCGGTCAACATTCCGACGCTTGCGCTGAATGTCGTCGATGGCGACCCACGGCTGGCGGCGAACCTGTTTCTGTTCGGTCTGTCGACCGAAGCCGAGTCGCGCCAGGTCGCGCGCCTTGCGCTGCGTGAAGGTTACAAGCGCGCGCTCGTCCTGACCCAGCCGAACGCGTTCTCGCGCCGCGTGCAGCAGGCGTTCGTCGAGACGTTCCTCGATGCGGGGGGCAGCATCGCCGCCCAGCATGCGGCGGTCACCGATCTGAACTCGCTCAATCGCCTGCGTACGGTAGTGACGGGCGCCAATGCCGACATGATCTTCATCGCCGCCGACTTGAGGACCGCGCGTACGGTACGCCCGTTCCTCGACACCCAACTGCCCGCCTTCGCCACCTCGCAGCTGTGGTCAGGACAGATCGATGCGAACAGCACGCTCGACCTGAACGGCACGCGCCTTATCGACATGCCCTGGCTGCTCGAGCCCGACCACCCGGCGGTGATGATCTATGCGCGCTCGCAGCCTGCGCTCACGCCCGAGAACGAACGTCTGTATGCGCTGGGCATCGATGCCTATCGCCTAGCCGAACTCGCCGGTGAACGCGGCCTGGCGCCGGGTCTTTCGCTCGACGGCGTGACCGGACGCATCACGATCGAGCGCGGACACTGGCTGATCCGGGAACCGAGCGTCGCACAGATCTGGCAGGGCCAGCTGCTGCCCGGCAACGAACGTAAGTGACGCGCCCCACGGCGTCGGGGCAGGCATCCGGATGACGGTTTGAACGGCGATGGCGCGCACGGTCCGCCAGGCTACCGGCAGCGACGGCGAAAGCCGCGCCGCCGCGCATCTCGAGGCAGCCGGACTCGTGATCGTCGCGCGCAACTGGCGCTGCCGTTTCGGTGAGCTCGATCTTGTCGCACGCGAGTCCCGTCCCCACGACACGCTCGTCTTCGTCGAAGTACGCGCGCGTGCCTCGGCGGCATTCGGCGGCGCGCGCGCCAGCATCACTGCCGCCAAACAGCTGCGGTTGGTGCGCGCGGCCGAAGTCTATCGGCAGTTCACGCGCAGCGAGGATCTGCCGTGTCGCTTCGACGTGGTCGTGATCGAAGACGGCATGCTCGAGTGGATCCGGGACGCGTTTCAGGTGGCGGGTTGAGAGCGCTCGCCAACCGCGGGGTGTCCGACGATCGATGCAGCGGGCCGGAGTCGAATCGGGATGCCGAACGGCGCGATGCAACAACAGCCGTCGTAGAATGCTCGACATGAATTCGCCGGACCGTCTGCTCGACCGCATCCACGCACGCTTCGAAGAAAGCGCCAGGCTCAAGCGGGAATCGGCAACGCTGCTCGCGCAGCCGATCCTCGACAGCGCGCGCGCGATGGTCGATTCACTGCGCCAGGGTGGGCGGGTACTCGCCTGTGGCAACGGCGGCTCGGCAGCCGATGCGCAGCACTTCGCCGCCGAGTTGCTGAATCGCTTCGAGATCGAACGGCCGCCGCTCGCCGCCATCGCGCTCACCACCGACAGCTCGACGTTGACTTCGATCGCCAACGATTACGACTTCAGCCAGGTGTTTTCGAAGCAGGTGCGTGCATTGGGTCGCCCCGGCGACGTGCTGCTCGCGATCTCCACGTCGGGCAATTCGTCCAATGTTCTGGCGGCGATCGAGGTCGCACATCGGGGCGAGATGCGCGTGGTCGCGCTGACCGGACGCGACGGCGGCGCGATCGCCCTGGCGCTTACCGGCCGCGATGTGGAACTGCGGGTGCCGCACGCGAGCACCGCGCACGTACAGGAAGTTCACATCCTCGCACTGCACTGCATCTGCGATGCGATCGACCAGCTGCTTTTTTCGAAGGAGTCTTGATGAATAGTCGCGTCGCTGCATTGACGCTCTCGCTCGCCAGCGTGTTTGCGAGCGGCTGTGTGCCCCTGATCGTCGGCGGGGTCGCCACCGGCGTGTTGATCGCCGACGACCGCCGCACGACCGGCACGGTCCTGGACGACCAGAACATCGAATTGCGACTCGGCAACCAGTTGAACACCGAGTTCGGCAAAGTCGCCAACGTGAACGTGACGGTCTACAACCGGGTGGTTCTGGTCACCGGCGAGGCGAGCACCGCCACGGTACGCAGCGATATCGAAAAACTGGCCCGCGCAACGCCCAACGCGCGCCACGTCCAGAACGAGTTGCAGATCGCCGTCCCGAGTTCCCTGACCTCGCGCAGCAACGACACCTTCATCACCGGGCGCGTCAAGGCGCGCCTTGTCGACAACCAGGCGCGCGGGAGCAACCCGCGCGTGCAGGCGAATCACGTGAAAGTGGTCACTGAAGGCGGGGTCGTGTATCTGATGGGTATCGTCAGCGCCGCCGAGGCCGACCAGGCCACCGAGATCGCGCGCACGACCAGTGGCGTCACCCGCGTCGTGCGCATCTTCGAGACAGGCAAGGGCACGAACCCGGTCAAGTGAGAGGCGTCGGGCGCAACTGCACGCGTCCTGCAGGACCGGGGCGCCCTGCATCGCCGCACTCACCCGGCTAAAGGCCGGTGGTACGGCGGATCAACCGGAAGTAGATGCCGTAGGGCAGCAGTCGAAACAGCTTGAGCCAGCGCGTGAAGCGCTTCGGAAAATGGATCTCGAAGCGGCCGCTGGCGAGGCCGTCGACGATGTTCGCGGCGGCTTCCTCGGCACTGATCAGCGCCGGCATCTTGAACTCGTTGCGATCGGTCAGCGGCGTCTTGACGAAGCCCGGGTTGATGATCCACACGCCGATGCCGCGCGGCGAGAGATCCAGATAAAGTGTTTCGGCGAGATTGATCAATGCAGCCTTGGTCGCGCCATAGACGAGGCTCGTCGGAAGCCCGCGATACCCTGCCACCGACGAACAGATCGCCACACCTCCTGCACCCTGCTGCAGCAACCGCGGCAGCACCACGGTCAACGCGTCGATCACCGACAGCAGATTGGTATCGACCAGTCGGTGCGCGACCGCGCTGTCGAGCGTCCACGCGCGCACCGGTTCGTGCGTGCCTTGCAGGAACAGAGCCAGATCGATGCCGCCCCACGCATCGGTCATCTGGCGAAACCCGGCCTCGAGCTGATCGCGCTGCGTCGCATCGAGCGCGAGCGCGAGCACGTTGGCGGGTTTCGTCGTGGCGGCGAGCTCGTGCAGCGCCTGCGCGTTACGCGCCGACACCGCGACGCGTGCGCCCCGTGCAATCAGCGTCTTCGCGAGCGCCAGACCGATACCGCTGCTCGCGCCGATCAGCCAGACACGCCTGCCTTTCCAGTCCTTGATCCGGGCATTCAACATGACGACGGCACCGACGGGTTTGTCGAATCGATCAGACCGGCATGCGGGTTCCCGCAGCCGGCGACATCCGCACGACCGAAGTCAGCACCGAACGCCGCGCAAGGTATCACGCGCGTTCGCGTCACGGCGTGAACCCCATCACTTGCGCGCGAAGCTCAGCGTCAGCTGCCCCACCTGGACGCCCCATTTGCTGATCACCGCGGTATTGAGCATCACGCGTTCGTCGATCAGGTACATCCAGTCGTCGAACTGCACATGCCAGGTGCGTCCCGACACCGGCAGCGCGAGCGTGTAGGTCCAGTTGAGAGCATTGCCGTAGGCCTTGCCCTGCGCGACACCCACCACGTCGTCGGCGGTACCCGTATAGGTATTGTCGTCGATCTTCGTGATCGTCCATACGCGGCGCTGTTTCTCTCCATCGGACCACTCGAATCGTTCGTCCAGCGTGCCTACGTTGCCTTTCCATTGCGCGTCGATGGTCACCACGAAGCGACGCTCGACCTTGCCCGAACGGCCCTTGAACATGCCGTGTCCGACGAGCGTGCCGTTGAAGTAGCGCGCGAGGTCGAGCACCGGCGTCTCGCGCGAGTAGACCTCCGGATCGACCGACGCGCATCCGGCAAGTGCCAGCGCGACGATCATCGAAATCATCAGCGCACGACTCCGCGCCAGCCGTTGCCTGCCTACATCGACGACCATAGAGAACCTCCAGGATGATCAGAAACGTCTGCCGCGCCACGCGACCCACAGCAGCGCGGCGGCCACGAGCTTCAACACACAGGGGACGACCGCGTAGGTGAAGGCGAGTGCCGCGAGTGCCGCGACGTCCTGCGATCCGCGCAGATAGCCGAGGCCTTCGAGCAATGGCAACGCGACGCCACCGGCGATCGCGAGCGTCAACTTGTTGATGAAGTTCCACAGGCCGAAGTAGGCCCCTTCGCGTTGCCCGGCATGGCCGTTGGCGTCGATGACGCGCGCGAGCAGCGCAGGCGGCAGCGCGAGGTCGGCGCCGAACGCTATCCCCGACAGCACGCAGATCGCGGCGAACGGCCACCAGGCGCCGGCGCCCAGCCAGTACGCCCAGACGAAAGCGACGACCGATGCGACCATGCCGGCCAGCCAGACCACGTGCAGGCTGTAGTGCCTGGCCAGCTTCACCCACAGCGGCATGCTTGCCGCCCCCGCAACGAAGTACAGCGCCAGGAACGCTGCCGTGTATTGGGCGAGGCCGAGCCGGTCGGCGACGAAGAACTGAAAGACGGTTGCGGTGATCGACGGTGCGATCGCGTTCAACGCGAAGATCAGCAACAACCAGCGGAAGCGGGAACTCTTGAGCGGTACGACGAAACTCGAGAACGGGTTGCCGGTGTCGCTGGCAGCTGCAGGCTGCATCGACGCTGACGCTGCGCCCGCTGTCAACGATGAAGCCGCGCCCGACGACACACGCTGCGGCCGCGGCGCATAGCGCGCAAGCAGCGCGACCCCGATGGCCAATGCAATAAGGAAGGCGACGATCAGTACCGGCATGCCCAGCGCCTGCGGCAATACCGCACCGATCAACACTCCGATCAGCCCCGCGCCCTCGCGCGTGCCTGTGATGCGCGCGCGTCCTGCGTCATCGTCGGCGAGTTCCGACCCCCACGCCTGATACGCAACGATACCGAGCGAGTAGCCGAGGTAGGCCGTGACCAGCGTTGCCGTGAGCCACAGCGCCGTCGCCTGCTCGCCGATTCCACCCGGCGGCGACAGCAACAGCCCGAACCCCAGCGCGAGCACGGGTGCCGCGATCAGGATCGGCGCCAGGTACGAACCGCGCGACTTCTGCGCATCGACCCACGCGCCTAGCAGCGGGTCGGCGACCGCATCGACCAGGCGCGTGGCGAAGAACACGATGCCGATGACCGACAGCGAAAGGCCGGTGCGCGCGTTGTAGAAGTCCGGTAGCAGGATGTTGATCGGCAGCGCGGTCATCAGCAACGGCACGCTGAACGCGCTGTAGGCCGCGAGCTGCGGCCCGGTCAACCGACCCGGCGTGCGCAGGCCGGGAGTCATCAGCTCTTGCCGAGCAGGCGTGCGCGCAGTTGCGGCTCGCGCGTCCTCGGATCGAGCCAGATCGAGAAAAATGCGTTGCCGAACTGCGGGTCATCGATCGTGCCGAGCGGGCGATCCTGGCCGAAGAAGCTCGCGCCGCCGCCTTTGAGATGCACGCCGATCAGCCGGTACCCGCGACTCACGTTGGGGAAAAGGCGCACCATTGCGGCGAGCCAGCGCGCGTGCTCGGCTTCGTCGGTGAAGCCGACGCGCTTCATCTCGGTGATCGAACTTTCGGCGAGCGCCTTCCCGGTGAATTCGCGCGCATAGACCATCTCCAGCGCATAGTTGTCGTCCGCGTCCCATTGCGCGCCCCTCACCCAAAGAGATGCGTCGTACAACGGCAAGCCGAACCAGCGCATCGTGGCTGTGCCCAGACGCTTCAGATCACCCGCGACGGCAACGACCCCGGGCGGGAGCTTGCCCGCGGCAGGAGGTCCCGCGGCCAGCGCGCTTCGGCTGGAAACCCCGCCGGAGATCACCGCCCACGCTGCAGCCGTTACCGTCACGTTCGCGGCGAATGCACCGGCGAGGCGCAGCAGCGCGCGCCTGCCAGTCATTCGCGAGCTGTTCACCGCGAGTCGCCTGCGCGCGCGCGGGTCATCTCGAAATGCATGACGTCGGTACGACCCGAATCGAAACCGGCGGCGCAATAGGCCAGGTAGAAGCGCCACAGGCGGATGAAACGATCGTCGAAGCCGAGCGCGCGCACGCGCGGCTCGCCCTCGGTGAACGACTTCAGCCAGCGCCGCAATGTCTCGGCGTAGTCGCACCCGAAAGCCTCGGTGCTCTCGACGACCAGGCCCGCGCTTGCACTCTGGCGCGCAAACTCGGATTCGGACGCGAGCATGCCTCCCGGGAACACGTGCTGCTGGATGAAGTCGGTGCCTCGACGATAACGTCCGAACACTTCGTCGTGGATCGTGATGCCCTGGATCAACGCCTTGCCACCGGGCTTCAACGCGTGGTGCACGGCGCGGAAGAATCCCGGCCAGAAGCGCTCGCCGACCGCTTCGTACATCTCGATCGACACGACGTGATCGAAACGCCCGTCGAGGTCGCGATAATCGGTAAGCGACAGGTCGACCCGGTCCGTGAGACCCGCCCGCTCAATCCGAGCGCGAGCGTATTCCAGCTGCGCCGGCGAGATCGTGATGCCGGTCAACCGACAACCGCGCCGCGCGGCAGCTTCGGCAAACCCACCCCAGCCGCAGCCGATCTCGAGTATCCGATCTCCGGGTCCGGCACCGAGCCGATCGAGGATGCGCTCGTATTTCGCCTGTTGTGCCTGCGCGAGCGAGCGCGAGAAGTCACCGCCGAAATAGGCCGACGAGTAGCTCATCGTCGGATCGAGCCAGAGCTGATAGAACTCGTTTCCCAGGTCGTAGTGCGCGACGATGTTGCGCCGGCTCCCCGAACGCGTGTTCGCCCTTGACAGGTGGCGCAGGCGATACCACAGCACCGCGAACCAGTTGCCGTAGAACGCGCGTTCGATGTGTTGCTGATTGAGCAGCGCGATGGTCAGCAGATCGGTCGGTCGATCGATGTCGCAGTCGCCCGCCATGTAGGCTTCGGCCAGCCCGATGTCGGCTGTACGCAAAATTTCTTCTGCCGCCGCCCACGAGCGCAGCGTCAGCGTCGCGTGCGGCCCGGGATCGCCGCCGAACCACAGGCGCACGCCTTCCGGTGTGACCAGGTCGATCCGACCGACGCGAATGCGATCGAGCACGCGCATGAACAGCTGACCCGCCGCCGGCATCGCGCTGCGCGCGCGCCGTACGATCTCCTGGTCGGTAATCGAACCGGCCGCGCTGTCCGACCCAGGGTAGACGGTGACTTCATTCATCGATACGGCCTTTCATCATGGCTCTCGAGTTCCGGACTCATCCGGATCCGTGCCGTGCACGGGCGTGATCCGGTGGACCGCATGCGCCGCGGGTTCATCGGGTGGTGCTTTGAGCCGGCGGCTGCGGCTTGGGGTGAAACACCGCGCCTTTCCACCACAGCCGGATCGCCTGAAGATGGATCCGGCCGATCACGCCGACCATCAGCCACGGCAGGCGCAGGAACGCACGCGCGAGGCCGGGGCTCGTCAAGCCATGCGTGTCGCCCGACAGCGCGGTGGTCAGTTGCAGGGATCCGGCGCGCGAGTAGTCGATCCGGAACACACAGCGGGCATCGTTCTCGTGGAACCGGAACCGGTATTCGCCTTCCACCGGAAAGAACGGTGACACATGAAACACCTTGCGCGCGGTGAGCCCCTGGCCGGTGCCGATCGCTTCGCCATCGTCCCGCGCCACCAGGTAGTTGTGATGTTCGCCGAACGTATTGCTGACTTCGCACAGCACCGCACGCAGGCGCCCGCTTCGGTCATGGCACATCCAGAAGCTCACCGGGTTGAACACGTAGCCCAGGACGCGTGGCAACGTGTAGAGGACGATCTCGCCATCGGCGCCGTGCACGGCGTTGTCGGCGAGCAGACGGCGCACCCAGCCTTCGAGCGCCGACCCATCGCGCGCGCCGTAGTCCCGCCGCATCACGCTGAACAGATTGAAGCGATCGATGCCCAGCAGCCAGGGCCGACGTACCGGGGACGGCGCATCGAGCCACGACAGCGGTATCCGCAGGAAACAGGCGCGGTAGCGGAACGCGTGGCCGACCGGCGTGATGCGCCGATGGATCACGGCACCGGTGCAAAGCATGGGTCCCGCCGCCGGCTTAAGCGCGATCATGCTGCGCGAACGAGGCGCGGGCCTGACGGCGGAGGCTGCATTGCGACCTCGGCCGCAACCGGCGCGCCAGCGTCCACCCACGGTGCCCGCACGCCCAACGATTCGCTCACCGCCATCGCCGATTTCAGTCCGTCCTCGTGGAACCCGTACCCGGTCCAGGCGCCGCAGAACCAGGTACGACGCACGCCCTGGATCGTCGACAGGCGTTGCTGGGCCGCAAGTGCGGCAGCGTCGAACACGGGGTGCGCATACGCGATCTGGCGGATCACCTTGTCGCTGGCGATCGGACGATGCGGGTTCAATGTCACCAGGACCGGCGTCGACATCGGTAACGGTTGCAGCTTGTTGATCAGATAAGTCACGCTCACCGAGCCCGCTGCCGTCGCGTCCGCTTCGTTCGCCGCAGCCGCGCCGGTGCCGGCGTTCGACGACGCGCTTCGCCCGGTGTAGTTCCACGCGGCCCACGCGCGCGGCGACACTGGCAGGAACTCCCGATCGGTGTGCAGCCATGCCGCGTTCGGCTGATAGCAGACCGCCCCGAGCAGCGCGCGCTCGCGCGCATCGGCATCGTCGAGCAGGGCGAGCGACTGGTCCGCATGCGCCGCGAGAATGATCTGGTCGAACTGCTCGACCCGACCCCCGCTCACGACCTCGACCGACTGCGGCAGACGCCGCACCGCGGTGACCGGCGACGCCAGGCGCACGTCGTCGAGGCCGTCGAGCAGCCTGCGTACGTATTCGCGACCGCCGCCGACCACCGTCATCCAGCGCGGCCGCCGCGTGATCTGCAACAACCCGTGATTGACGAAGAAGCGCACGAAGCTCGCAGCGGGAAATTCGCGCATCGCGTGCATCGGACACGACCAGATCGCCGCGGCCATCGGCAACAGATACCAGTCGCAGAATTCGCGGCTGTAGCGCTCCTCGGCGAGAAATTCGCCGAGACTGTAGTGCGCCGCGTCGGCACGCTCGAGCAACGCCGGCGCCGATCGATTGAAGCGCCGGATATCACCCAGCATTCGCCAGAAGCGCGGATTGACGAGGTTGCGCTTCTGTGCGAACAACGCGCCGATCGAGGTACCGGCCCATTCCAGGCGTTCGTCCTCCATGCGCACACTGAACGACATCTCGCTCGTCACCGAGGCGACGCCGAGATGGTCGAACAATGCGATCAGGTTCGGATAGGTGCGCTCGTTGAACACCAGGAAGCCGGTGTCGACCGGCGCGCGGACGCCGTCGAGTTCGACGTCGACCGTGTTGGTGTGTCCGCCGGCGTAGGCACCGGCTTCGAACACCGTCACGCGATAGCGGGCGCGCAGCAGCCATGCAGCCGCCAACCCGGATATTCCTGAACCGACAATCGCAATCGAGGTCTGTTGCACCCGCCGTTCCTTGAAGTCGAGTTACGTTGTGCTTGCACGAGCGCTGGTACGACCGAGCGCAGCGCGTGGATGGCTGCGCACGAGTGTCGGGCACGCCGACCCGACCGACCGAATCGATGGACCCGTACCGGCTGCGACGCGCGATGGTAATCGTGTAACCGCGCTGCGCTGAATGCATTGGGCTCCCGTCGAGCCCCCTCCCCACCGCCCGCCGCGTGCGGTGTGCTGCTCGCCGCGCGGTTCCACCGCATGATTCGCCCCGCGCCGATGCCCCCTCACCAACCAAGCAACTCCGGGGCGCCTTCGCATCGTGTTCGTCACGAGCCGCTCGACACACCGCCGGACCCCAGTCGATCCACGCGCGCCGCCGAAACGGAACGAGGCACAACCCGATCCGAGTCGTGTCAAGACCCCCTGTAACGGGCGCCCGGCACGGAGGTTGGACAAATCGCGTTTCGCCGTTTTTGTCCAAGGCATTATCACCCCATAGTGTATCTTCGCAGATCTTACCGCTATGTGTCGAGCCTAAGTCATGGACAAAAAGTTTTCCGTCGCCGATGAAGTCGGGGGTGACCGACCCCCGGTCAACATCAGTTCGGTCGAGCGTGACACCGGCCTGTCGAAGGATGCGCTGCGCGTCTGGGAACGACGCTACGGCTTTCCCCAGCCGTATCGCGATGCGCACGGCGAACGCATCTACCCGTCCGACCAGGTGGACAAGCTGCGTCTGCTGAAACGACTGCTCGATCAGGGCCATCGTCCGAGCAAGATCATCGACAAGTCGATCGATGAACTGAACGCGCTGTGCAGCGAGGCAGAGAGCCCCGCGCACAGCGCCGAAGTCGAAGCGCTGCTGGTTCTGATCAAGTCGCACAACTCGCTCGAACTTCGCCAGACGCTCACACAGACCCTGCTGCGCGAAGGGCTGCGTCGCTTCGTGCTCGACCTGATCGTGCCGCTCAATCGCGCGGTGGGCAATGCCTGGATGCGCGGCGACATCGCGGTGTTCGAGGAGCACCTCTACATCGAACAGGTCCAGGGTCTGCTGCGCAACGCAATCGCCAGCATCCAGCTGCGCGGACACTCCCCGCGCGTCCTGCTGACCACGCTGCCTACCGAGCAGCACGGCATGGGCCTGCTGATGGTCGAGGCGCTGCTGACGCTCGAAGGCGTCTACTGCGTGCCCCTGGGCGTGGAGACGCCGGCCACCGATATCGTCGCCGCGGCCCTCGCCCACGATGTAGATATCGTCGCGATTTCGTTCAGCGCGGCATTCCCCGCTCGGCTTGCGACGGGTAGCATTCGCGAACTGCGCGAGATCCTCCCTGCGAACATCGCACTCTGGGTCGGTGGCGACGCCATGCTGCGCGCGCGTACACCGGGGGAGGGGATCGATGTGGTACGTAATCTCGAACAGGTGATCGCCGCCCTCGGTGAGTGGCGCGCGCGCCTGTCAGACTGATTCCCGCGACGCACGGTAGACTCGAGCCCATGCTTTATCCGAAGATTTTCCGCCAGCTGGAGAAAGTCCGCTGGAGCATGTCAGACGACATCCCCTGGCATACGTTCGATCCTGCCCTGCTCGATGAAGAGCAGGCGAAGACGATCAAGATGAACGCGATCACCGAGTGGTCGGCGTTGCCCGCGACCGAGATGTTCCTTCGCGACAACCGGCACGACAGTGATTTCTCGGCGTTCATGTCGGTGTGGTTCTACGAAGAGCAGAAACACTCGCTGGTGCTGATGGAATATCTGCGCCGCTTCCGTCCCGATCTCGCACCGTCCGAAGCCGAACTGCACGCGGTGCGTTTCGATTTCGATCCCGCGCCGTATCTCGAAACGCTGACCCTGCACTTCTGCGGCGAGTTGCGACTGACGCAGTGGTACCAGTGCGCGGCGGAGTGGCATACCGAACCCGTGATCCAGCATATCTATCGCCTGCTGTCGCACGATGAAGCCCGTCACGGGGGCGCGTATCTGCGCTATATGCAAGTGGCGATCGCCCGCCTGGGTGACGATGCGAGGCGGGCATTCGCGAAAGTCGGCGTGTTGATGGCCTCGGCGGGTCGTACCGGTCAGGCCCTGCATCCGACGAATCTGCATGTGAGCAAGGCGCTGTTCCCGAACGATACGGTGCAGAGCCGGTTGCCCGATCCGCAATGGCTCGAACGCTGGCTCGACGAGCAGATCCGTTTCGACAAGGGTTGGGAGAGCAAGGTCGTCGGGTCGATCCTGAAGAAGCTTTCGACGTTGCTCGGCGAAAGTTTCGATACGGTGCAGGCGCTGAACCGCGACCGTAAAGCGCTCAACAACGCCGCCGCCGCGCCGCTTGCCAGCGCGCCGATGATCGTCGCGGCGTGAATGCCGGCTGAAC
>JACMMK010000387.1 GCA_014379045.1 Burkholderiales bacterium | reverse complement strand
GCCCGCGCTGCGCTGGCTCGCGCTGTCGGGCTTCTGGTTCGCGTTCATCCAGCGTTGCATGCTGACGTTCCTGGTCTCTTACCTCTACCTCGTTGCCGGGTATTCGCTGGTGCAGGCCGGCGCATTGCTCGCGCTGTATCAGGCGGCAGGCGGGTTGACCCGCCCCGTGTGGGGCCTCATTGCAGATCGTACCGCCGGACCGCCGGTACTGATCGCGCTCACGCTTTCCACGATCGTGACCTGCCTCGCGCTGTTCTGGCTCGACGCACGATGGCCGCCGCTGCTGGTGACGCTGGTCGTCGCGGTGCTGGGTGCGACATCGTACGGATGGAATGGGGTCTATCACGGCGAGGCGACGCGGATCGCACCTGCCGGCGAGATCGCGATGATCACGGCCGGCACCTCTTCGTTCGCCTATGCCGGCGTGCTCGCCGGCCCGGCGCTGTTCGCGTTCGGCTATCACTTGAGCGGAAGCTATCCGGCGATGTTCGGGTCGCTCGCGTTGGCAGCGGGCGTCGGGCTCGCGTGCCTGGTGCAGGCGATTCGTTGCTCACGCGAAGCGCCTGCGCGCCCGTGAATCCGGCCGGGTGGACTGGGCGTGCACGTTGCCATTGACCCGCTGACGGCGCGCGTTCTAGACTGCGTTCGTATTCAGGAGAGTGCAAGTCGCGAGGAGGAAGGACCGCGGCCTGCCGCCGAAGGCGCAACCCGCCCGGGATCGCTCAGGCCCATATACTGGATACGTCTGGCAGACTGGAGAGCGGCCCGGCCGAGACGCGCAAGCGCGAGCGGAAGGGGGCCCACCGAAGGGGCAACGCGGGCACGGACGAATGAACGGCCGACCCGCGCAATCTCTCAGGTAAACGGACAGTCGGGCGGTGTCGGGTTCATCGACGCGGCCTCATCGTCCGTACAAACCCTGGAGATCGCGATGAAAATGCTCGTACTCGGTGCCGGTGTGATCGGCACGACCGCAGCCTGGTATCTCAGTCAGTCCGGCCACGAGGTGACGGTGGTCGATCGGCAGACGCGTGCCGGCAACGAGACCAGCTTCGCCAACGGCGGCCAGATCTCGGTCAGCCACGCCGAGCCGTGGGCGAATCCTCACGCACCGATGAAGCTCGTCAAGTGGCTCGCGCGCGACGATGCGCCGCTGCTGCTGCGGCCGCGCCTCGACCCGGCGCAATGGCGCTGGTGCGTGCAGTTCCTGATCGAATGTCTGCCGTCGCGCACCCGCCACAACATCGCGCAGCTCGTGCGCCTCGGTCTGTACAGCCGCGCGTCGTTGCAGGCGTTGCGCGCAGAGACCGGCATCGCATACGACCATCTGCAGCGCGGCATCCTGCACTTCTATACCGACGCGCACGAGTTCGACGCGGCGCAGGCACCCGCGCAGGTGATGCGCGATCACGGCTGCGAGATCGAGATGATCGATGCGGACCGATGCGTGCAGATCGAGCCGGCGCTCGCCACCGCGCGCGACCGGTTGGTCGGCGGCAGCTTCACGCCCACCGACGAGTCGGGCGATGCGCACCGCTTCACCGTCGAACTTGCACGGCTCGGCGGCGAACGCGGCGTGCAGTTCCTGACCGGCACGCGCATCCTCGGCCTGACTCGCGTCGGTGACCGCATTGAATCGGTGCGCGTCGTCGATGCCAACGGCTCGCCGGGGACGCTGCGCGCCGACGCCTACGTGATGGCTCTGGGCAGCTACAGCCCGCTGATGCTGAACAAGGTCGGCATCGATGCGCCGATCTATCCGACGAAGGGCTATTCGGTGACGATTCCGGTCGGCGCGCAGCACACCGCGCCGCAGGTCAGCCTGACCGACGACGAGTACAAGATCGTGTTTTCGCGCCTGGGCGATCGCCTTCGTTGTGCCGGCACCGCGGAGCTAAACGGCTACGATACCGAGTTGAACGAGGTGCGTTGCCGCGCGATCGTCGATCGGTTGTTCACACTGTTTCCGAATGCCGGCGATCGCTCGCAGGTACGCTACTGGACCGGACTGCGCCCGTCGACGCCGTCGAACGTGCCGCTGATCGGACGCAGCCGCATCGGCAACCTGTACCTAAACACGGGCCACGGTACGCTCGGCTGGACGCATGCCTGCGGCTCCGGGCGCGCGCTCGCCGATATCGTCAGCGGGCGCGCCCCCGAGGTGGACTTCGCGTTTCTGGGCGGAGCGCGGCCGAAGCGCAACCCCGCGCCTGCGCTGGTCAACGCCTGACGGTTCGAGCGGGCCGGTCCTTATTCAGCCTTGACCCCAGCCTGCGCGACGATCTTTCTCCACAATTCGATCTCGCGTGCGATGCGTGCACCGAATTCTTCGGGTGTACCGCCGGCCGGGGATACCCCATCGGCCTGCAACCGGTCGATCATCTCCTTGTTCTTCAGCGCCTTCGATAACTCGGCGTTGACGCGATCGACGATCGGGCGTGGCGTGCCGCGCGGTACCAGCACGCCATGCCAGTTGGTCACGTCGTAACCCGGTACCGTTTCGGCGATCGACGGTACGTTCGGTTCCGCAGGTATGCGCTGCGCCGTGGTCACCGCGATCCCGCGCAGCTTCCCAGCACGCACGAACGGCAGCGTCGAGGCGATGCTGCCGAAGATCACCGTCGTGTGGCCGCCGATGGTGTCGGTCAGCGCCGGACCGGTGCCCTTGTACGGGATGTGGGTCATCTTGATGCCGGCCATGTTGCTGAAATGCTCGGTGGCCAGATGCACGATGCTGCCCTGACCGCTGGTGGCGTAATTGAGCGTGCCGGGAGATTTCTTCGACAGCGCGATCAGGTCCTTGATCGTCTTCACCGGCAGCGACGGATGCACCGCGACCAGGAACGGCCCCTGCGACATCTGGATCACCGGCTGGATATCCTTGACCGGATCGAAGTTGAGCTTGTACAGGCTCGGGTTCACCGGGTAGCTCGCCGCGATCAGGGTCAGCGTATAGCCATCGGGCGGGGACTTCATGCCTACCTCGACGCCGAGCGAGCCGCCCGCACCGCCGCGGTTCTCGACGATCACGGTCTGGCCGAGCACTTCGGTCAGCTGCTGCGCGGCGATTCGACCGATGAAGTCACTGCCGCCACCGGGGGCGAACGGAATGATCATCCGTACCGGCTTGACCGGGTAGGTCTGGGCGAAACTCACGGACGCGAGCAGCCCCGTTACGAAGAGCGACAGCGCGGCGCGAAGAGCAGTGCGCGAAACCGCCTGGCGAGCGCCGGCTGCACACGAGTCAAAAGCATTCATCGAACCTCCCAAGGACGTATGGTCCCGGACAACCCGGGTGCTCCCTGCGCTGGGGAGTCGCGCGAGCGTACGCCGCTCGGGCGCGAGAATCATAGCTCACGTCGGTGTCCTTGAGCACACCGCACCATTGACGGCGCGGGTCG
>JACMMK010000386.1 GCA_014379045.1 Burkholderiales bacterium | reverse complement strand
TGCAGTGCCTGGCGTCCGAGCGCGGCGCCGACGCGCGCGAGCGGCGCCGGCAGGCGGTTTGCGCGCGGTGCATAGACCGGGTCGCCCAGCACCGGATGCCCGATCGACTCGAGATGCACGCGGATCTGATGCGTGCGTCCGGTCGAGAGCCGGCATTCGACGCGGGTCGCGCCGGCGAGCATCTCCAGCACCCGATAACGGGTGAGCGCGGGACGCCCGCGTTCGACCACCGCCATGCGGGTGCGCTGCACCGGATGACGTCCGACCGGGCGGTCGATCTCGCCAGCGAGCGCGGGCGCGCCGATGACGATGGCCTGATAGACACGTTCGACCTCGCGTGCGGCAAGCGCGCGCACCAGCGCGGTGTGTGCGGGCAACGACTTCGCGACCATCATCAACCCGCTGGTGTCCTTGTCCAGACGATGGACGATGCCCGCCCGCGGCACCGCTTCGAGCGCCGGATGATGATGCAGCAGCGCATTGAGCAAAGTGCCCTGCCAGTTGCCGCTGCCCGGATGCACGACCAGGCCGGCCGGCTTGTCGAGGACGATGAGCGAGGCGTCTTCGTGCACGATCGTCAACGCGATCGCTTCGGGTTGCGCGGCCAGGCATTGCGGATCCAGCGCCGGCGCGATCTCGAGGGCTTCGCCGCCGTGCACCTTGTCGGCCGCGCGCGCGGGCAGACCGTCGACGAGGACGCGTGCGCTGCGGATCCACTGCTGCAGCCGGCTGCGCGAGTGTTCGGGCATCAACGCGGCAAGGGCCTGATCGAGGCGCCCGCCGGCCTGCGCCGGGGGTACCGTGAAGCGAAGTGTCGAGGGCTCGGTCAGTGCTGCGGCGACTGGCGCGCGCGCCGGTCCGGGCGCCTTCGGCGACACAGCGGCGGATGGGGCAGGCGGCGAATGCATCGAGCTATAATCCAGACAAATCAGTCGCTTGTCGTTCAATTGTGTCCCGGACTAGGAACGCGAATGGAAATCCCGATCAAAGCGTCCACGCGTGCGCGCGCTAGCGCGGGGCGAGGCATGAGTTTACTGGCAGCCGGGCGCGGCATGCTCGCGCTGTTGGCCGCCGGCGCGCTGGCGAGTTGCGCATCGATCCGCAACTTGGACGAGACGCGCGGCTGGCCGGCGCCCAAGCTCTACGCCGAGGCGCGCGACGAGATGAACGACCGCAACTGGCAGCGGGCGATCAAGCTGTATGAAACGCTCGAGGCCCGCTTTCCGTTCGGCCGTTACTCGCAGCAGTCGATGCTCGAACTCGCGTACTCGCAGTGGAAAGACGCCGAGACGCCCGCGGCGCTCGCGACGATCGACCGTTTTCTCAAGCTCTATCCGACCCATCCCAGTGCCGACTACGCCTGGTATCTGCGCGGCCTGATCAACTTCAACGACGATCTGGGCATCTTCGGGACGCTGTCCAGACAGGATGTCAGCGAGCGCGATCCCCGCTCGGCGCGCGAGTCGTTCGATGCTTTCCGCGAGCTGGTCACGCGCTTCCCGGACAGCCGGTATGCGCCCGATGCGGCCGCGCGGATGAAGTTCATCGTCAACATGCTCGCGTCGAGCGAGATCCACGTCGCGCGCTTCTACCTGCGCAAGGGCGCCTATGTGGCGGCCGCGAACCGCGCGCAGACGGCGCTGACGACGTATCCGCAGGCGCCGGCGAACGAGGAAGGGCTGCTGATCATGGTCAAGGCGTACGACGCGCTCGGACTCAACGACCTGCGCAACGATGCCGAACGGGTGATGAAGTCGAACTTCCCGAAGAGCAAATATCTCGCGGGCGATGTCCGTACCGACGGGCGGCGCTGGTGGTATTTCTGGTAGCGCCGCGCGGCGAAGAAGCCCTCAGTCCGCCAGTTCGGCGCGATCGGCGTACAGCGCGAGCGCTTCCGGGTTCGCGAGCGCCGTGGCGTTCTTCACCGGTTGGCCGTGCACGACGTTGCGCACCGCAAGTTCGACGATCTTGCCGCTCTTGGTGCGCGGGATGTCGGCCACCTGCAGCACCTTCGCCGGCACATGCCGCGGTGTCGTGTTGGCGCGGATGCGCTGCTTGATCCGCGCAACCAGCGCATCGTCGAGCTGGACCCCTTCGCGCAGGCGCACGAACAGGACCACCCGCACATCGTTGGGGTTGATGCGGGGCCAGTCCTGCCCGATCACCAGGCTCTCGACCACCTCGTCGAGCTGTTCGACCTGGCGGTAGATCTCGGCGGTGCCGATGCGTACGCCGCCGGGATTGAGCACCGCATCGGAGCGGCCATAGATCACCACGCCGCCGTGCTCGGTCAGTTCGCAGAAATCGCCATGGCACCACACGCCGGGAAAGCGCTCGAAATACGCGGCGCGATAGCGGCTGCCGTCGGCATCGTTCCAGAAGCCGATGGGCATGCAAGGAAACGGTCGGGTGCAGACCAGCTCACCGCGCGCGCCGTGCGCCGGGCGCCCTTCTTCGTCCCACACTTCGACCGCGAGACCGAGACCGCGACATTGGATCTCACCGCGCCATACCGGCAGCAACGGGCTGCCGAGCACGAAACACGAGACGATATCGGTGCCCCCCGAGATCGACGACAGACAGAGGTCGGCTTTGATGTTCTCGTAGACGTAGTCGAAGCTCTCGGCGACCAGCGGCGAGCCGGTCGAGAGCATCGTGCGCAGGCGGGTCAGGTCGTGCGTGAGCATCGGCTTCAGTTCGAGCTTGCGCAGCGAATCGATGTACTTCGCCGAGGTGCCGAAGATCGTCATCGACTCCTGCTGCGCGAAGTCGAACAGCACGTTGCCCTTCGGGTAGAACGGTGAGCCGTCGAACAGCATGATGGTCGAGCCGCTGGCGAGCCCGGTGACCAGCCAGTTCCACATCATCCAGCCGCAAGTGGTGAAATAGAACAGCCGGTCGGTCGGATGCAGGTCGACGTGCAGGCTGTGTTCCTTCAGGTGCTGCAGCAGCGTGCCGCCGGCGCCGTGCACGATGCACTTCGGCACGCCGGTGGTGCCCGACGAATACATCACCAGCAGCGGATGGTCGAACGGCAGTCGTTCGAAGTGCAGCCGCCGCGCCGGATACGGCGCCATGAAGTCGTGGATGTCGAGCACGTTCGCGATGCCGCTCAGATCGGGGTCGCGCCGGGTGTACGGGATGATCACCGTGCGGGTCACGGTCGGCAGTTGCGGCACGATCTCGCGCAGCCGCGGCATCACGTCGATGGTCTTGCCGCCGTAGAAGTAGCCATCGGCCGCGATCAGCACCTTCGGCTCGATCTGGCCGAAGCGGTCGAGCACGCCCTGCGGCCCGAAATCGGGCGAGCACGACGACCAGACCGCGCCGAGGCTGGTGGTTGCAAGCATTGCGATCACCGCGCCCGGAAGGTTCGGTACGTAACCCGCCACGCGGTCGCCGACGCCGACACCGGCCGCCCGCAGCGCCTGTTGCAGACGCGACACCTCGTGCTGAAGTTCAGCGAAGGTGAGCGCACTCTTGACCCTGTTCTCGCCCCAGAACACGATCGCCGTCGCGTCGTCGCCGCGACGCAGCAGGTTCTCGGCGAAGTTCAGGCGCGCATCGGGGAACCAGCGCGCGCCGGGCATCCGGTCCGGATTCTCGAGCACGACCTGGCCGCGGCGCTCGGCGATCACGTCGCAGTAGTCCCAGATCGAGGTCCAGAACTTCTCCGGCTCGGCGATCGACCAATCGTAGAGCGCAGGGTGATCGCGGCAGTCGGCGCCCCAGGTGCGCGCGATCTCGCGCATGAACTGCTTGAGATTCGAACGCGCGATGCGCGCGACGGAGGGTGACCAGAGCGGCTGGGCAGTATCGGGCATGCGCGGACTCAATCGAGGAAATCGATGACGGCTTCGGTCACCAGATCGGTCGACGCTTCGCCGCCGAGGTCGGGCGTATGCAGACGCGACTGGCGGGTGGTCAGTTCGATCGCCTTCATCAGGCGCGCCGCCGCCTCTTTCTCACCCAGGTGCTCGAGCATCATCACCGCCGACCAGAAGGTGCCGATCGGATTGGCGATGCCCATCCCGGTGATGTCGAAGGCCGAGCCGTGGATCGGCTCGAACATCGATGGAAAGCGCCGTTCGGGATTCAGGTTGGCGGTCGGGGCCACGCCCATCGACCCGGACAGCGCGGCGGCGAGGTCGCTCAGTACGTCGGCATGCAGGTTGGTGGCGACGACCGTGTCGAGGCTGCCGGGCTTCATCACCATGCGCACCGTCATCGCATCGACCAGCATCTTGTCCCAGGTGACATCGGGAAACTTCTCCGCCACCTCCTCGGCAATCTCGTCCCACATCACCATGCCGTGACGTTGCGCGTTCGACTTGGTGACGACGGTCAGCAGCTTGCGCGGGCGCGAGCGTGCGAGTTCGAAGGCGAAGCGGATCACCCGTTCGACGCCGTTGCGGGTGAAGATCGAAACCTCGGTCGCGATCTCTTCGGGTAGCCCACGATGCACGCGGCCGCCAGCGCCCGAGTATTCGCCTTCGGAATTCTCGCGCACGATCACCCAGTCGAGCAGATTCGGGTCGAGCCCCGCGAGCGGGCTCGTGATGCCGGGCAGCACGCGCGCCGGACGCACGTTCGCATACTGGTCGAACGGCTGGCAGATCGCGAGCCGCAATCCCCACAGCGTGACGTGGTCGGGGATGTCGGGCGCGCCGACCGCGCCGAAGTAGATCGCATCGACATCCTTCAGCTGCGCCAGTCCGTCGGCCGGCATCATCACGCCGTGGCGCTTGTAGTAGTCGCTGCCCCAATCGAACGGCAGGAACCGGAAGCCGAACTGTCCCCCATTGGCCGCGAGATGCTCGAGTACGCGCTGCCCGGCAGGAATCACTTCTTTGCCGATGCCGTCTCCGGGGATGGCTGCGATCGTGTATGTGCGCATGCAAGCGGTCCTGTCAAAACGGGAAAATCCGGCTCTAGCTTAGGCTACCACCGAGTTCCTGTGCGCTCTGTGTCGCGCCGAGGCGCCTGGCTGGAGTCGTTCGCTCAACTCTCGAGTGCCTGCAGGCGCGCCGTGTTGAAACGCCGCATCAGCGGCAACAACAGCAGCACCACGGTCAACACCAGCATCGCCGCCGAGATCGGTCGCGACCAGAGGATCGACGGGTCGCCCTGCGACATCATCAACGACTGGCGCAGCGCGCGCTCCATCGCGTCGCCGAGCACCAGCCCGAGCACGAGCGGCGCGCTCGGATAGTCGAAACGTCGCATCAGGAAACCGAGCAGTCCGAAGCCGCATAGCAGCCATACGTCGAACACGCTGCTGGATACGCTGTACACGCCGACGATCGACACGCCGAAGATCAGCGGATAGAGCGCATACACCGGCAGTCGCAGCAGTTGCGCGAACACCGGCACCAGCGGCAGGTTCAGCACCAGCAGCATCACGTTGCCGAGGTACATGCTGGCGACCAGGCCCCAGAACAGCTCGCCGTTCTCCTGGATGAACAGCGGCCCGGGCTTGAAGCCCCAGAGCACGAGCGCCGCGAGCAGGATCGCGGTCGTCCCCGACCCCGGGATGCCGAGCGTCAACAGCGGCACCAGCGCGCCGCCGGTCTCGGAGTTGTTCGCGCCCTCGGGCGCGGCCACGCCTTCGGGGATGCCGGTGCCGAACGCTTCGGGGCGCTTCGATACCGCCTTTTCGAGGCCGTACGAGATGAACGAGGCGATCGTCGACCCGGCGCCGGGCAGGATGCCGATCAGGAACCCGACGACCGAGCCGTTGACGAAGGCGAAGCGGCAGTCCTTCATGTCCTGCCAGGTCGGCAGCAGGTTGCGCAGCCCGCTCGGCACCGCTACCCGCTGCGGGGCTTCGTGTTCGCCGACGTTGCCGAGCACTTCACCGAGCG
Organism: Burkholderiales bacterium; assembly: GCA_014379045.1. GTDB lineage: Bacteria > Pseudomonadota > Gammaproteobacteria > Burkholderiales > CAIKXV01 > CAIKXV01. Next base: position 1,172 of record JACMMK010000386.1, on the reverse strand, counting down.
CGAAGATGCCGATCGCGACGACGACGAAGTCGATGCCGTCGAGAAGCTCCATCTGGCCGAACGTGAAGCGCGAGGTCGAGCTGAACAGATCGGTGCCCATGCCGGCGATCCACAGCCCGACCAGCATCGCGAGCAGTGCCTTGAGCAGCGACTTCCCGGCGAGCAGTACGACCATCGCGAGACCGAGTGCCATCAGCGCGAAGTATTCGGGCGAACTGAAGGCAAGCGCCATCCTGGCCAGCGGGGGGGCGACCAGCATCAGGCCGATGACCCCGACCGTGCCGGCGATGAACGAGGCGATCGCGGCGATGCCGAGCGCCGGTCCGGCGCGGCCGTTGCGCGCCATCTGATAGCCGTCGAGGCAGGTCACCACCGACGCCGATTCGCCCGGCACGTTAAGCAGGATCGACGTCGTCGAACCGCCGTACTTCGCGCCGTAGTAGATGCCCGAGAGCATGATCATCGCCGCGGCCGGCGGCATCTGGAAGGTGAGGGGCAGCAGCATCGCGATCGTCGCCGCGGGGCCGAGACCGGGCAGCACGCCCACGACCGTGCCGAGCAGCACGCCGATGAAGCACCAGAGCAGGTTCATCGGCTCGACCGCGATCGCGAGCCCGTGCAGCAGTCCGGAGAGGATGTCGATCGCGAACGTCCCGCTTCAGAATCCGAGCGGACCGCGCGGCAGCTCGACGCCGAGCGCCAGCACGAACACCACCTCGAAGGCGAGCGCCATCGAAACCGCGATCGAGAGCGACCGGCGCCACGACTGCTGATAGAGCACCGCAACGATCCAGAGCGTCAGGAGTCCGAACGCCAGCACGAAGCCGATGACGTTCAGCAGCGCGACCGTGATCACGAGCGCGAGCCAGGTGGCGAGCACGCGCGCATCGGGGGAGCGGTCGATGCGGACCGGGACGGGGAGGGCGTCGGACGTGGTACCCGCTGCGGCGGCAGTGGACGCACCTGTCGTGGTGGATAGCGCGGCAGAGAGAGCGCCGGTCGCGCCCGATTGCGCGATCCGAGACGACCCCTTCGCGCCCGACTGCATTACGGGGGGCGTCACACCCCGCGCCTGCGGCCGATTACGCCGCATTGCGCCGAACACCAATGCGAGCGACAACGCGATCATCACTCATCGTCACGGAAGAACCCAAAATACTCCAGCGGATCAG
>JACMMK010000385.1 GCA_014379045.1 Burkholderiales bacterium | reverse complement strand
GGCGAACGTCGCGTCGTCGGGCGCGACCATGCCGGCGCGCCCGCCGGCCTCGATCGACATGTTGCACACGGTCATCCTGGCTTCCATCGACAGCGCCGTGATCGCCGAGCCGGCGTATTCGATCGCATGGTCAGTCGCGCCATCGGCGCCGATCTTCGCGATGATGGCGAGGATCAGATCCTTCGCCACGACGCCGAAGCCGAGTTGCCCGTCGACGCGGATGCGCAACGTCGACGGGCGCGTCTGCCACAATGTCTGCGTCGCCATCACATGCGCGAACTCGGACGCGCCCACGCCATACGCCAGGCAGCCGAACGCGCCGTGCGTGGACGTGTGCGAGTCATTGCCGATCAAGGCGAGTCCGGGCTGGATGATGCCGAGCTCGGGCGGCACGATGTGCATGATGCCCTGCTGCGCATGGTCGATGCCGTAGAGATTGATGCCGTATTTGGCCGCAAAGTCCTGCAACTGGACGACCATGTTCCGGATCTCGGCCACCGGAATGCCGGCAAGCCCCTGCGCGCGGCCGGTCGTCGGCACATAGTGATCGGTGAACGCGTAGATCTGCTGCGGACGTACCACATCGCGGCGCTGTGCCTCGAGCGCGACGAACGCGTGGTAGGTGTTCTCCTGTGCGAGCGCGCGATCGATGTAGAGCAGCGACTCGCCCTCGTCGGTCACGATGTGGTGCAGGTTCCACAGTTTGCTGAACAGTGTCTCGTGCACGCTCATTCCGCCTTGATGCCGCTCTGCTTCACCAGATTGCCCCAGCGCGTGTACTCCGACTTGACGAACGCGGCGAACTCGTCGGGTGAACTCCCGACCGGCTCGGCCCCCTGGATCAGCAGCTTCTCGCGGAAACCTGGCGAGCGCAACACCTTGCCGGTTTCATCGGCGATGCGCGTGACGATCTCGCGCGCAGTGCCCGCGGGTGCGAACAGCCCGCTCCAGCCGCTGAACGCGTAACCCGGAATCCCCGCTTCCATCATCGTCGGCACGTTCGGCGCGCCGGGAAAACGCTTGGCCCCGGTGACCGCCAGCGCACGCAGTCGCCCCGCCTGAATGTGCGAAGTCACCGACGGCAGCGTCGAGAACATCATCGGTACATGACCGCCGAGCAGGTCGGTGACCGCGGGACCGCCGCCCTTGTACGCGATGTGGATCATCTCGAGCTTGGCGAGATACTTGAACAGTTCACCCGAAAGATGCGTACCCGAGCCGTAGCCGGACGAGGCAAAACTGAGTTCGCCCTTGCGCTTGGACGCGAGTGCCACCAGGTCCTTCACCGACTTCGCAGGAATCGACGGCGTGACCACGAGGATGTTCGGCGCATCGATGATCTGGGTGATCGGCATCAGGTCACGTAACGGGTCGATCGGCGGGTTCGGCTGCATGTGTGGAAACACGGTGAAGGTAACCGTATGCGCGAGCAGCGTGTAACCGTCGGGCGCCGACTTGGTGACGATCTCGGTGCCGATCATGCCGGAGGCGCCGCCCCGGTTTTCGATCACGACCGGTTGCTTCAACGCCTCCGACAGACCAGGACCTATAGCGCGCGAGGCGAAGTCGGAGATCCCGCCCGGGGGAAAAGCCACCACGATGCGCAGCGGCTTGGCCGGCCACGCCTGGGCGCGTGCGGGCGCGGTGACCGAAAGCCACGGCGCCAGCGCTGCCAAGATCAGAAGCAGGCCGAATGTCAGCCAACGATTCAACAAGAGAAGTCTCCAGTGCCAGGACGGCCAGCGATGGTACGGCGAACCCGCACAGCCTCGCAGGTTCTCATTGCAACTTCAGACCGAGCTCCTTGATCAATGGACCCCAGATCGCCGTGTCGCGAGCGATGATCCGCGCAAAGGCGTCGGGTCCCGCGGCGACGATCTCCATGCCCTGGGCCACGAGTTTGTCGCGGACTTCGCCGCCTTCGAGCGCCTTCGCCAGCACGCCATGCAGCCGGTTGACGATCTCGGGTGGCGTGGCGCTCGGTGCCATCAGACCGCTCCAGCTGCGCACGTCGAAGCCGGGCAGACCAGCTTCGTCGAGCGTCGGCACATCGGGCAGCGCGCCGATGCGCTTGCTGCTGGTGACCGCGAGCACCTTCACCCGGCCGCTGCGCACGAACGGCACCAGCGTCGGTGCGTTGGTGAACATCATCGTCACGTAGCCGCCGAGCAGATCCTGGAACGCAAGGTTTCCGCCCTTGTACGGCACGTGCAGCAGTTCGAGTTTCGCCTGCCTGCGAAACAGCTCGCCCGACAGGTGCGGCGTCGTGCCCAACCCCGAACTCGCGAACGAGAGTTGCCCCGGGCGGGCGCGCGCGAAGGCTATCAGCTCCTTCACGTTCTTTACCGGCAACGACGGATGCACGGCGAGCACATTCGGCACTTCGCCGAACAGCGTGATCGGCCTGAAGTCGAGCGCCGGGTCGTAACCGAGCTTCGAGTACATGAAAGGATTGATCGATTGCGTGCCGATCGTTGCCAGAAAAAGCGTGTACCCGTCGGGTGGCGCCTTGGCGGCGAGCTCGGCTGCGACGACGCCGCCCGCGCCCGAGCGGTTGTCGACGACGAACGGCTGGCCAAGCCGAGCGCCGAGTTCCGCGGCGATGATGCGCGCGACGACGTCGATACCGCCACCGGCGGGAAACGGCGTGATGATGCGCACCGACTTGACCGGATAGCCTTGCGCGCACGCAGAGTCAACCGATGCAGCGAGCGCCAGCACGGTGGCGACGCACAGCGAGAATGCGGACGACTGCGTCATGGCGAGCACTCCTTCAATCGGACTAGCGAATCGTGGCCGAGTCGAGCCGATAGCGGGCGATTCGCGCCGGATCGATCGTGACGCCGAACCCGGGTGCGTCGGTGAGACGCACGCTGCCGCTCGACAGCTCGAGCTTGTGCATCACGACATCGTCTGTCGTCTTCAGCGGCCCGACGCATTCGACCCCCTCGATGACATTGCGCGAGGTGGCCGCGACGATCGTCTCGGCCATCGTGCTGATGCCCAGCCCGAAGCCGTGCCCGATCACGCAGCGCACGCCGGCGGCTTCCGCGGTCGCGATCATCCGCCGGGTCGCGAGCATGCCGCCCTGCTTCATCACCTTCACCTTGACGATGTCGGCTGCCTCGGCCCGCAGAATGCCGATCAGACTTGCATGATCGAGCACCGATTCATCGGCCATCAGCGGTACGTCGAGCGCCTGCGCGCGCTGTCGAAGGCGCGTCATCGCGGGCAGGTCGTCCCACGCGACCGGTTGCTCGAACAGCTGCAGCTGCGCACCGGCAGTCGCCTCCAGAAACGCCGCCGCATCGGCCTCGACATAGCCTTCGTTGGCATCGGCACGGATCGCGAAGTCCGCGCCGACCGCCTCGCGCACGGCGAGCACGCGGTCGCGATCGGTGGACACGTCGCCGCCGACCTTCACCTTGCACGAACGGAATCCCTGCTGCTGCCATCCGGCCGCCTGACGCGCGGCGACGTCCGGCGCGAGCATGCCCACCCAGGCGTTGAAGCGGATCGTGTCGGTCACCGCCCCCCCGAGCCAGGTCGTCATCGGCACGCCCGCGCGCCGCGCGGTCAAGTCGAGGCAGGCCATCTCGAGCGCGGCCTTGGCGTCGAGGTAGGCCGGGTCGAGCGCATCGAGCGTCGCCAGCAACTGGTGGATGTTGTCCGGGGCCATGCCGATCGCGGCCGGCGCGAACCGGTCGCGCAGCATCCGGAAATGATCGTCGACCGACTCCTTCGAGTAACCGAGCGATGGATCGACATTGCCGACCCCGCTCGCGCCATCGTGCGCATGCACCTCGACCACGACGCTGCGCTGGATGTCCTTGACGCTGTGCGCGGTCTTGAACGGTTCTGTCAGCGGCACGCCGACCAGCCAGATGTCGATTGCGGCGATGGTCATGGTTCACTCCAGTCATGGCAGGGGTCGTTCCGGCGCGCGCGCAAGCACGCGCCGGATCATTCGGGTGAGAGGCCGATCGACTTCACCAGCGCGGCATAGCGATCCAGATCCTTGCGCATGCGCGCGCCCAGTTCTTCCGGCCCGCCGATCCAGGGGTCGAGCCCCTGCGTTTCCATCGCGCGGCGGATTTCGGGATCGCGCACTGCACGGACCAGCTCGCTGCCGAGTCGCTCGACGATGTCGCGCCGGATGCCGGCCGGGCCGAGCATCCCGATCCATGGATTCATTTCGAAGCCCGGGATGCCGCCCGCTTCGGCGATCGGCGGCACTTCGGGCATCGTCGACTGCCACTTGAGGGTCGACACGCCCAACGCCTTCAGGCGGCCGTTGCGGATATGCGCGACTGCGTTCGGCAGCGTCGCGGCCGAAGCGACCGTCTCCCCGCCGAGCAACGAGGTGATCGCCTGCGGACCGCCGCGGTAGGGGACGTGCAGCAGGCGGATCGAGGCCGCCGTCGTGAACGCTTCCATGCCGAAATGCGGCGAGCTGCCATTGCCCGACGAACTGTAGCCGAGCTTGCCCGGCTGGGCGCGGGCGAGCGCGATGAACTCCTTCAATGTCTTGACCGGCAGCGACGGGTGCACGACCAGCACCCAGGGCTGGCTCGAGATGAAGCCGATCGGCGTGAAGTCTTCGAAGGTGCGGTAGCCGAGCGACTTGTGGGTGCTCGCGTTCGCAACATGCGTGGCCGAGTGGATCATCAGCGTGTAGCCGTCGCCGGGCGCGCGGGCGACCACTTCGGCGCCGATGCTGCCGGCGGCGCCTGCGCGGTTCTCGACGACGAACGGCACGCCCAGCGTCTCGCTCATTTTCTGCGACACCAGCCGCGCTGCGACATCGTTCGTGCCGCCCGCTGGCCAGGGTACGATCACGCGCACCGGTTTGGACGGATAGGTCTGCGCGACTGTGCCCGACACGGAGGTCAGGCCGAGCAGCGCGGCCGCCAACAGCGCTGCGAGCGTGCGGGTGCGGCCCATTACGCGCGGTGACTCGCGACGAAGTCCCAGTCGACGTCGGCACCGAAACCCGGTTGCTGCGGGATGGCGACCATGCCGTCGCGCATCTGCATCCGTTCGCGGTAGAGACCATACGACAGCGGGTTGCGCTCCGCACTGCCCATCGTTTCGACCCCGAACGACGCGCTGCGGAACGCCGCGACCAGATGCGAGTGGATCTCCGGCGCGAGGTGCGGTGCGATCGATACACCGTATTGCTCGGCGAGGTGTGCGATGCGCACCGCCTCGGTCATGCCGCCGGAACGTGTCGCATCGAACTGGACGAAGCGGATGCCGCCCTCGACGATGAAGTCGCGCACCGAATGACGGGTGAGCTCGCGCTCGCCATGGCCGAGCGGGATGTGCGTGGCGCGTGCAAGCCGCGCGAAGTCGGTCGGCGTGAGATGCCAGTGCAGGGGTTCTTCGAGCCAGAAGATATTGAACGCTTCGACAGCGCGTGCGAACGCGATGCAGTCGTCGAGCGAGAACGCCGCATTCATGTCGAGCATCAGCAGCGTGTCGGCCCCGATGGCCTCACGCGCGGCGCGGATGCGCACGACCTCGTCGGTGATCGACAGGCCGCCGGTCTTGAGTTTCACGGCGCGATAGCCCGCGGCGACGAAGCCGGCGAGTTCGTGCGCGCAGTCGTCGAGCGGCGCGCCTTCGCGGTAGAAGCCGCCGGTCGCGTAGCTTCGCACCGGTTCGCCGGTGCCGCCGAGCAGCCGCCACACCGGCAGGCCGGCGGCCTTGCCGCGGATATCCCAAAGCGCGAGATCGATGCCGCCGAGCGCGGCCATTACGTGCGCCCGTGCAGACCGTGCGAACGGCAT
>JACMMK010000044.1 GCA_014379045.1 Burkholderiales bacterium | reverse complement strand
GCCCGCCCTCGACGACGCCCTCCTCGATAAACTCTACGGCGCCTGGCTCGGCCGCGCCGCCGGCTGCGCCCTCGGCAAACCCATCGAGATGATCGGCCTCGCCCCGCCCGCCTCGACGCCGATCAGGCGCACCCCGGCCTCATCGATGTACGGATGGAACAGCCCCATCGCGTTCGATCCCCCGCCCACGCATGCGATGCAGGCATCGGGTTGGCGCCCGACGAGTTCGCGCATCTGATCCTTGCACTCGTGCCCGACCACCGCGTTGAAGTCGCGCACCATCATCGGGTACGGGTGCGGCCCGGCGACGCTGCCGATGATGTAGAAGGTGTCCCCGACATTGGTGACCCAGTCGCGCATCGCTTCGTTCAGCGCGTCCTTCAGGGTCTTCGACCCGCTCTCGACCGGGATCACCTCGGCGCCGAGCAGCTTCATCCGATACACGTTCGGCGACTGCCGCTTGACGTCGGCCGAACCCATGTAGACGGTGCACTTCATGCCGAAGCGCGCGGCGACGGTCGCCGTCGCGACGCCGTGCTGGCCCGCACCGGTCTCGGCGATGACGCGCGGCTTGCCGATGCGCTTCGCGAGCAGCGCTTGACCCATCGTGTTGTTGATCTTGTGCGCGCCGGTGTGGTTCAGGTCCTCGCGCTTCAGATAGACCTGTGCGCCGCCGAAATGATCCGACCAGCGGCGCGCGTGATAGATCGGGCTCGGCCTGCCGACATAGTGCTTCAGCTCGTGGCGCAGTTCGGCGACGAACTCCGGATCGGCGCGATAGCGCAGATAGCATTCGTTCAGTTCGTCGAGCGCATGCATCAGCGTCTCGGCCACGAACACCCCGCCGTAGGGACCGAAGTGGCCACGTTCGTCGGGCAAGTCATACATCTGCAAGATGAACCTCCTCAATGAACTGCGCGATCAACCGGGAATCCTTGACGCCCTTCGGGCCGCTGCCAGCCTCGACGCCGCTCGACACGTCCACCGCCCACGGGCGCACCCGGCCGATCGCGTCGCGAACGTTGGCCGGGGTGAGGCCCCCCGACAGGATCACGTGTTCGCGCATCGTTTCGGGGATCAACGACCAGTCGAACGACCGACCGGTGCCGCCATGCAGGCCCGGCACGAACGCATCGACCAGAAGCCCGCGCGCGAGCGGCTTGTATCGGTCGATGTCAGCCTTCGATTGTAGCAAATCGATTTCCGGGGTGACCCGCACCGCCTGCACGAACGCTTTGTCGAACTGCGCGCAGAATGCAGCCGTTTCCGCGCCGTGAAACTGCAGCAGGTCGAGCGGCACCCGTTGCATCGTCTCGCGGATCCCGGACACCGGGGCATCGACGAACAGGCCCACCGCGCAAACGTACGGCGGCAGCGACCCGGCGATCTCGCGCGCCTGCTCGACGCTCACATAGCGCGGGCTCGGCGGATAGAACACCAGGCCGATCGCATCGGCGCCCGCGTCACAGGCCACGCGCGCGTGGGCGGCCTCGGTGATCCCGCAGATTTTCACGCGCGTGCGGCTGCTCATGGCGAATCGAAGGCGAGGCGCGGAAGGTCGCGAAAAACGGGTAGGCCGAACGCCGGATCATACTCGACGCCCGCGAGGTAAAGGCCGTCGGGCGCGAACGTGGGCGCGGCAAGCCGGCGGTCCTTCGCCACGAGGAGCTCGGCGATCCAGCCCCCGGGCTGCTTGCCCGCGCCGACGTACACCAGCGATCCCACGATGTTGCGAATCATGTGGTGCAGGAACGCATTGGCGCGAAAGGTGAACGCAACCATGCTGCGGTCGCGCGCCACACGCGCTTCCAACAGG
>JACMMK010000384.1 GCA_014379045.1 Burkholderiales bacterium | reverse complement strand
GCATCCTGTGTTCGGCGGCACCGGCAACACGCCGGACGGTGCGCTAGTGCGGGTGTACGCGCCGGCGACAGCGTCGCGGGTCGGGCCAGCGGCGCACCGTTCGATGCCGCCCGCGCGGCCTGATCGGGCGGCTATTCCCGATTCGCGGTCGCGCTTTCTCGGCGTCGGGCACGTCGACTCGGCCGGTCGACTGCGCGCGGTACGCCTGATCGCACACATTCCCGCGCGCAATTCGGGCAAAAACGACGGTTTCGAGCCAAAACCGGTCGAAAGCGCTTGAGCCCGCACCGTATTGCTTAGTAAAATTCAGGGCTTTTATCTCAACATCATTACTGGGGCTTTGCAATTCATGTCGTATACCGCTGAACAGAAGGCCGAGGTCGTCAAGTCGTACCAGCGTGCGACCGCCGACACGGGCTCGCCCGAGGTGCAGGTCGCGCTGCTGACCGCGCGCATCAACGATCTCACGTCGCACTTCCAGAAACACATGAAGGATCACCATTCCCGCCGCGGTCTGCTGATGATGGTCAGCAAGCGGCGCAAACTCCTCGACTACCTCAAGGATCGCGATCTTGCGCGTTATCGCGGCTTGATCGAACGCCTCGGGTTGCGCAAGTAGCGGAGTCTGTCGGTCGCACGCGATGCCTGCGGCCGCTTTGGTCTATCTGCCATTTTGCAACTCGACGCTCCCCGCCTGCCCGGCGCGAACCCCGCGAAGAATCCCGGGCCCACGCCGTTGGCACGTGTCGGGTAGAGCCGCGGCCGCAGCTATCGATGATCGGTTGCCGATAACTCGCGCCGCATCCCCGCTCATTTCGGTGAGCCATCCATGAGTTCGAAAGGTCGACCTTGAATCCAGTGCGTAAGACGTTGCAGTGGGGCCGGCATACGCTGACCCTCGAAACCGGAGAGATCGCCCGCCAGTCCGACGGCGCCGTGCTGGTGAACATGGACGATACCGTCGTGCTGGTGACGGTCGTGGGCAAGCGGCAGGCCGATCCGGGCAAGGATTTCTTCCCGCTGACGGTCGACTACCAGGAGCGCACGTATGCCGCGGGCAAGATTCCCGGCGGCTTCTTCAAGCGTGAGGGGCGGCCTTCGGAGAAGGAGATCCTGACCTGCCGCCTGATCGACCGTCCGATCCGGCCGCTGTTTCCCGACGGCTTCTACAACGAAGTGCAGGTGATCGCGACGGTCGTCTCGTCGAACAATGAGGTCGACGCCGACATCCCGGCGATGATCGGTGCATCGGCAGCGTTGGCGATATCGGGCATCCCGTTCGCCGGGCCGATCGGCGCGGCGCGCGTCGGCTATGCCGACGGACAGTATCTGCTCAACCCGACCGCGACCGAACTCAAGACCTCGGCGCTCAACCTGGTCGTCGCAGGTACCGGACAGGCGGTCTTGATGGTCGAGTCCGAAGCGCTCGAGCTCTCCGAAGAGGTGATGCTCGGCGCCGTGGTGTTCGGCCATCAGCAGATGCAGGCGGTGATCGAGGCGATCAACGAACTGGCCGATCAGGCCGGCAAACCGCTCTGGAACTGGCAGGCCGCTGCCAAGGACGAAGCGCTAGTCGGGCGCATGCGCGAGCTGATCGAAGCCGATCTGCGCAGTGCCTACGCGGTGCGCGAGAAACAGGCGCGCACGCAGCAGGTGTACGCGATCCGCGACAAGGCGATGGCGGCACTCGCCGGCGATGGCCCCGACGCGCCCTCGTCGCAGACGCTCAAGACGATGTTCGGTGATCTCGAGTCGAACATCGTGCGCAACCAGATCCTCTCCGGCGAGCCGCGCATCGACGGGCGCGATACGCGCACCGTGCGGCCGATCTCGATTCGCACCGGTCTGCTGCCGCGCGCGCACGGCTCGGCGCTGTTCACGCGTGGCGAGACGCAGGCGCTCGTGGTGGCGACGCTGGGCACTTCGCGCGACGAGCAGATCATCGACGCGCTGCAGGGCGAGTACCGCGACCGCTTCATGATGAACTACAACATGCCGCCGTATGCCACCGGTGAGACCGGCCGCGTCGGCACGCCGAAGCGGCGCGAAGTCGGTCACGGGCGGCTTGCCAAACGCGCGCTGCTCGCGGTGCTGCCGACCCCGGAAGAGTTCGCGTATTCGTTTCGCGTCGTGTCGGAGATCACCGAGTCGAACGGGTCGAGTTCGATGGCTTCGGTCTGCGGCGGCTGTCTCGCGCTCATGGATGCCGGCGTGCCGGTGAAGGCGCATGTCGCGGGAATCGCGATGGGTCTGATCAAGGAAGGCAACCGGTTCGCGGT
>JACMMK010000383.1 GCA_014379045.1 Burkholderiales bacterium | reverse complement strand
GAGCGTCACCGCGCGGCGCAGGTCCGGCGAATGGGCGTACATGCGTCGCAGGTCGCGTCGGGCGCGTCACGTGACCCCGGCAGCGAGGCGCATTCGCCACTCGTGCTGCGCCTCGCGCGACGTATCCTCGCCGACATCGCCGCTGGCACCGTGGCGCCCGGCGCGCGCCTGAAAAGCGCGGAGCTCGCACAACGCCATCACGTCTCTCGCTCGCCGATCGAACGCGCACTGGCTTTGCTCGAAGCCCAGGGCGTCACCGAACACGCACCGAATCGCGGGTTTATCGTGACCGGGCGCACGAAGGCGCATGCGCGCGCGTTACGCACACTCGGCGAGCCCGAGCCGATGCAACCCTATCTTCAGATCGCCGCCGATCGATTGGCAGGGCGGCTTCCCGAATACATCACCGAGGCCGCGCTCGCCGGCCGTTATCGGGTCACCGGCGCGCGGTTGCGGCAGAACTTGACGCGCATGGCGCAGGAGCGCTGGATCGAGCGACGTCCAGGGTACGGCTGGCGTTTCCTGCCGGTGCTCGACTCGCTCCGCGCGCATGCCGCGAGCTACCGGTTCCGGCTCACGATCGAGCCGGCGGCGCTGCTCGAGCCCGCGTATCGCGTGGACCCCGTCGCGTTCGCGCGCGTGCGTGCCGAGCAGTTGGAGCTGGTCCGGACGAAGACACCGCACTACAAGGTCGACGAATGGCTCGACATCGGCAATCGTTTTCATGCGACGATCGTCGCGAGTTGTGGCAACCCCTTCTTCATCGAGGCCAGTCAGCGCGCGAGCCGGTTGCGGCGGTTGATCGTCTATCGACAGTTCGACGACCCGAGTGCGTTCGTCGTTGCGGCGCGCGAGCATCTGAAACTGCTCGACCTGATCGAGGCCGGCAAGCGGGTGCAGGCTGCACGGATGTTGCGAGCCCATCTGGAAGGCATCGGGCAGGTCAAGGCCGACCTGTTGGCGCCCGAAGCACTCGCGGGCGCGAAGGCCGATCGCGTCGCGCAGGACCTGGCGCCGCATTTCCGATCACCGGAGACATCGGATGAGTGCGCTGTTCGAACCGCCGCCACGAGTCACCGCCGAGACATTCGCCGAATTGCCGGAGACGTTCCGGAGCAAGCGCGTCGCGGCGCAGCGGATCGCTTCCGGACGCAGCGTGCCGCGGCACGGATGTTTTCTCGAAGGACCGGCATTCGACCGCGCCGGCGATCTGTATGTCACCGACATCCCGTTCGGCCGCGTGTTCAAGGTCGATGTACGTGGCGCGTTCACGCTGGTGGCCGAGTACGACGGAGATCCGAACGGTCTGGCGATCCATCGCGACGGGCGCATCTTCATCGCCGACTACCGGCGTGGATTGCTCGAACTCGACCCGGTGCGCGGCGAAGTGAGCACCCTGTTCGACGGCTATCGCGCCGAACGGTTCAAGGGATTGAACGATCTCTGCTTCGCCGACAACGGTGACCTTTACTTCACCGATCAGGGACAGACCGGGCTCAATGACCCGACCGGCCGCGTCTACCGGTTGCGCGCCGACGGAACGCTCGAGCGGGTAGCCGACAACGTGCCCAGCCCGAACGGGCTGGTGTTGAACGACGCGCAGAGCATTCTGTATGTTGCGGTGACGCGCGCGAATGCCGTGTGGCGACTGCCCCTGCTGCCCGATGGCGGTGTGTCGAGAATGGGCGTGTTCATCCAGCTCTCGGGCGGACGTGGGCCCGACGGCATGGCGATCGACGAGGAAGACGGGTTGACGGTCGCGCATCCGGATCTGGGGACGGTATGGATGTTCGACCGGCGCGGCGAACCGCGGTTGCGCATCGATTCGCCCCGCAGCGATGTGGTGACCAACATCGCGTTCGGTGGCGCGGAGCGCAAGGTGCTGTATATCGTCGATTCGGAAGCAGGATGCATTCTTCGCGCGCCCGTCCCGGTCGCCGGACGGACGAAGTATTCGCATCGATAGCGCTCTACCTGCCTGACCCGATCAGGAAGGCGTGCGCTTCTCGCAATCGACGTGTCGTCAACTCGCATGGATTCGAACCGGAGGACGCTATGGATGTCCGCATCACGTATTGCGGCGCTTGAGGATACGAAGCGCGAGCCGCCAGTCTGGCGGCTGAACTGAAGCGGGAGTTTCAGGTGGAGGCGACACTGATCAAGTCGAGCGGAGGCGTGTTCGAAGTCGACATCGATGGCGCCCGTGTCTACTCCAAGACCGCGACTGGGCAGTTTCCGCAGGCGGGAGAGGTGATCGGGAGGGTGCGGACACTGCGCGCGTCCGGCTGAGCGGGGGCGCGCCAGCCGCGCCGGGCTGGGCTACAAGGAATCGAACGGACTGCGCACCGCGCGCCCGCCCCGGTTCAGAACGTGCGTGTAGATCTGCGTCGTGCTGACATCCTTGTGGCCAAGCAGTTCCTGCACCGTGCGGATGTCGTACCCGTCCTGCAGCAGATGAGTGGCGAAAGAATGGCGCAAGACGTGCGGCGATACCGGCTTCGCGATGCTCGCGCGTCGGGCAGCGATGGCGAACGCATGTTGAATGGACTGCTCGTAGACATGGTGTCGCCGCTCGATGCCGGTGCGCGGATCGATCGAGCGACGTGGCGAGGGAAACACGTATTGCCAACCCCATGCACGACTCGACGCCGGGAATTTGCGCGCGAGTGCGTCGGGCATATAGACATCGCCGAAGCCTTCGTCCACATCCTGCGAATGCAATCGCCGTGCCTTCATCAACTGCTCGCGCAGCGGCAGCACGAGGTTCTCGGGAAGGACCGTCACGCGATCCTTGTTTCCTTTGCCCTCGCGAACGATGATCTCACGCCGGATCAGATCAATATCCTTGGACCGGAGCCGCAAGCCTTCGAGCAGGCGCATGCCCGTCCCATACAGCCGCGACGCCACCAGCCACACTCCCGTGTATGTCCTTACGAATCGGGAGCGCGAACCCTGGGTGCGCCCGGGTGGGACGACTTTCTACGTCATCATTTATGGGCCGG
>JACMMK010000043.1 GCA_014379045.1 Burkholderiales bacterium | reverse complement strand
GCGCGCGCGCGGGCGACGCCAACAGCGCGGCGTCGACCACGAGCGTCTGGATCGGCAGGTCGCGCGCGCACCATGACGCGACGAGATGCGCGCCTTCGAGCAGCGTCCGGTGGCTATGTGTGCGCTCGCGCGGGTCTTGCGCGAGGCGGCGCAGGCGCTGGAAGGTCGGGTTCGCACGCGAGGTGATCGGGGTAACGTCGTTCATGCGCGCGATGATAGTCGCGCCGCGCCGGGTCTCGCACAGCCTATACTTTCACCCGTCCATCGCACCGAGCTCGAGGAGACGTTCGACCATGCGCATCGCGTCCGCAACCGTCATCGCAGCCGTCCTGATAGTGGCGGCACTGCCTGCGTCGGCGCAGAACTATCCGGTCAAGCCGATCCGCGTCATCATCCCCTTCCCACCCGGAAACACCGGCGACATCGTGGCGCGGCTGGTCGGTCCAAAACTGACCGAGCGCCACGGGCAACCGGTGCTGGTCGACAACCGTCCGGGCGCGGCGGGGCAACTCGGTCTGGAGATCGCCGCGAAGGCGCCTGCCGATGGTTACACGCTGGCCTTCGGTCAAGGCGGCAACCTCGTCGTCGCACCGCATACCTACAAGAAGATCGGCTACGACCCGCTGAAGGATTTCACTCCGGTGGCGCTGATCGCGACCAACTATCTGGCGATCGCGGTCCATCCGAGTGTGCCGTTCAAGACCGCGAAGGATCTGATCACCTACGCGCGTTCGAACCCGGGCAAGCTGACCGTCGGCACCAACGGCGAAGGCGGCTTCCCGCACCTCGCATTCGAGGATTTCCGGCTGCAGGCGGGGTTCAAGTATCTACACGTGCCCTACAAGGGCTCGGCACAGATCGCCGGCGAATTGATGGGGGGACAGATCGACGCCGCGATCGACGGTTTCACCGGGCTGGCGCCGCATGTGAAGTCCGGGCGCCTGCGTCTGCTCGGCTTTACCAACCCGACGCGGGTCGCGCTCTATCCGGACGTGCCGGTGGTCGCCGAGTCGCTACCCGGTTACGACTCGCGCGGCTGGTTCGGCTTCATCGCACCGACCGGTACCCCGCGCGACATCGTGACGCTGCTCAACCGTTCGATCAACGACGCGATCGCATTGCCCGAGTTGCGCGACCCGCTGCAGCTCGGCGGACTGATCCTCGCACGCGAGTCGCCGGAATTCTTCGGCGAGGTGATCCGGCGCGACTTCGCGCGCTACGGCAAACTGGCGCGTGACATCGGCTTCCAGCCGCAGTAATGAAACCGCGCCGGACACCGCCACCAGTCACTGACCACGCCGCCACCGACCTCAGCAGGAGCACCCCATGCCGCTTTCGATGTATTCGATCTCCGTCCCCGTGTTCAAGCGCAACCTCGGCAGTCTCGCCGCGATCCTGAGCAAGGCGGGCGAACACTGCGCGAGTCGCGGTATCGCCGAACCCGCGTTGCTGCAGGCGCGGCTGTTTCCCGACATGTTCGCGCTGACGCGGCAGGTGCAGGTCGCTGCCGATTTCGCGAAGGGCGCGAGTGCACGCCTGGCCGGTGTCGAACCTGAGCGCTTCGACGACAATGAGCAGACCTTCGCTGACCTCTGCGCGCGACTCGACAAGACGATCGCGTACATCTCGACGTTCACCCCGGCCCAGATCGACGGCGCCGAGGACCGGCAGATCTCGTACATGATGGGCAAGCGGCAGATCGACATGAATGGCCGTGACTATCTGTTCGGCGTGATGCTGCCGAATTTCTATTTTCACTACACGACCGCGTACAACCTGCTGCGGCACAACGGCGTGTCGATCGGCAAGAGCGATTTCATGGGCACGGCCTGAACGACGCGCGCACGCGACCGGGACGGCGGTGGTTTGCGCGGTCGCGTGTCGTGCGTAGTTGCCGGCGTACCCGAGGCGAGGATTCGGCGCGCAGTCGTGTGAGCGGTCGCCGCGCGCAGGCTCTATCGAGCTGCGTGCTGCGCCACGACGGCGCGCGCAGGAGGTCAGTCGCTCATTGCGCCAGAATGCCCGCCTGCTTGATCACCCGCGCCCAGACCTCGATCTGCGCCTGGATGTAGGCGGCGAACTCGGCGGGTGTGCTTGCGATCGGCTCGAAGCCCTGGGCCGTGAGCTTCTCCCGGAACTCGGGCACGGCGAAGACCTTCACCGTCTCGGCATGCACGCGATCGACCAGCGCACGCGGCGTTCCTGCCGGCGCCAGCAGTCCATACCAGGTCGACGCGTCGTATCCGGTGACGCCGACCTCGGCGATCGTCGGCAGATCGGGTAATGCCGCCGAGCGCGTGCGACTGGTCACCGCGATCGCGCGCAGACGGCCCGCCTTTACCAGCGGCATCGCCGCGGGTGCAGTAGCGAACATCAACTGCACCTGCCCGCCGAGCAGATCGGCCAACGCCGGGCCGCCGCCCTTGTACGGCACATGCAGCATCTCGATGCGCGCAAGACTTTTCAGCAGTTCGCCCGCCAGGTGCGACGACGAGCCATTACCAGCCGAAGGAAACGCGAGTTGCCCCGGGCGCGCGCGTGCGAGCGCAAGCAGGTCCTTGACCGTCTTTACCGGCAGCGACGGATGCACGACGAGGACATTCGGCGTCGAGGCGACGAGCGAGATCGGCGCGAAGTCCTTGACGGGGTCGAACGGGATCGCGCCGAGACTGACGTTGATCGCGTTCGGCGCGACGTTGCCCATCAACAGCGTGTAACCGTCGGGCGCCGCGCGCGCCGCGACTTCGGTACCGATGTTGCCGGCAGCCCCGCCGCGGTTGTCGATCACCACCGATTGCCCCAGTGCATCGGCCAGCCGGGGTGCGAGCATGCGCGCGACGATGTCGGTGCCGCCGCCCGGGGGATACGCGACGATCATGCGCACCGTCTTGACCGGATACGCCGCCGGGCTCGCCAGCTGCGCGAGCGCCGCGGAGCTGCAGACGAGCAGCATCAGTGCAATACAGACACCCGCCCGAACATCCGGCTGAACGCCGTTGTTCCGAAGCAACGATCGCCGCGTCGCCATGGGGTCTGGCCGAAATTGAAATGTCGAGCGCATGAAGCCTCCTGTGAAGTTCGCGTCGCGCACCGGTCTACCCGCGACCCCTGTAGTCACGCGGGTAACGGCAAGCGCACCGCCGCGCCGAGCGCGAGCGACGCTTCGATCGCCAGGGTCGCCTCGAGCGTCGCACGTGCAGTGCGCAGATCGGGCAGTACGCACGGCGAACCCAGCACCAGATGATCGAGCCAGGCGCGCGTTTCGTTGGCGATCGGACCCCAGAACTCGCCCAGCGCCCAGTCGCCCGGGGTGCCGCTCTGCAGGAACACCATGTTTACCTGATGATCGGGCAGATAGACGTGCGGCACGCCGGTCTCGGAATACATCAGCTGATCGGTGTGGTCGTCGTCGAGGATCATCACGCCCTGGTCCCCGATCAGCTCCACACGCGCGGCATGGCCGAGCGCCGGGTACTGCGAGGGCAGCGCATAGCTGACCGACAGGTTCACCACGGTGCCATCGGCATACGTCAACAACGCGTAGTCGACGTCGTCGGCGGCATGCCCGGCCGCGGCCAGTACGCCCTTCTGGCCGCGTGCATACACCTCGGACAGTGCCTCGCCGTCGATGAACCACGCGAGCAGATCGACGTAGTAGGTCAGCGCGTCGACCACCGGTGTCGCATGCGCATTGCGTCCGAGCATTGCCAGCGCCTGGGCCCGGGAGTTGTAGACGCGGGCCGAGGCGCCGAGCACGCGGCCGATACGCCCCTTGGCGACCTGCTCTTTTGCGATCAGATAGCGATCCTTGTAGCGCCGGCTGTAGCCGACGCGCACGTCGACGGCTGCCGCCTCGGCCGCATCGATCACCCGGTCGGCATCGGCGAGCGTCAACGCGAGCGGCTTTTCCACCAGCACCGGCTTGCGTGCGGCGATCGCCTGCAGCAACGGCGCTACATGCTCGCCTTCGCTGGTCGCGACGATCACCGCGTCGACCTCGGGGTGCGCGATCACCGTTGCATTTTCGGTGCCGTGAAACGCCGCGCCGCAAAGGTCTGCCGCCTTGCGCGCCTGCGCGGGGTCGCTGTCCGCGATCGCGATGAAGCGTACCCCGGCGTGCCGTGAAGCGAGGCGCGCGCGCAAGGTACCGATGCGACCCGCGCCGACGATACCGATGCCCACAGGCCTGTTCACGCCAGCGCCCCCGCGCGCAGCCCCGGTCCGTAACGCTTCATTCGACCTTGATACCGGCCTGTTTCACCACCTTCGTCCATTGTGCAATCTGCTGCTTCACGTACGCCGCGAACGCTTCGGGCGAATCACCGACGGGCTCGAGTCCCTGCACCAGCAACCGCTCGCGCACGTCCGGATTGGCGAGCGCCTTGAGCACGTCGCCATGCAGACGCTTGACCAGCGCGGCCGGTGCGCCTGCCGGCAGGAAGATGCCGTTCATGTTGTCGGTGACGAAGTTGGCGAACCCCTGCTCGGTCATCGTCGGCACGTCGGGCAGGCTCGCCGCACGCTTCGCGCCGGTGATCGCGAGCGCGCGCAGCTTGCCCGCCTGGATCTGCGGCATCGCCGGCGGCTGCGCCATGCAACCCATCGGGTTCTGATTGCCCACCACCGAGACCGTCGCCGGACCGGCACCGCCGTACGGCACATGCTGGACGTCGGCGCCGGTCTGCAGCTTGAACATCTCGCACGACAGTTGCGGCGTGGTGCCCAGGCCCGGCGAGGCATAGCTGAACTTGCCCGGTTGCGACTTGATCAGCGCGATCAGCTCCTTCATCGACTTCGCCGGCACCGACGGATTGACCACGAACAGGTTCGGCGAGGTCGCGGCATTGGTGACCGGCACGAAACTCTTGAACGGGTCCCAGCGCAGCGTCTCGTAGAGCGCCGGATTGACGAGGTAGCTCGAGCTGGTGATCAGCACGGTGTAGCCATCGGGTGCCGCCTTCGCTGCGATCTCGACGCCGAGATTGCCGCCGGCGCCGGGGCGGTTGTCGACCAGCACCGGCTGACTCCACATCTCGCCGAGCCGGTTCGCCACCAGTCGCGCGACGATATCGGTCGGGCCGCCGGGCGCGAACGGCACGATCATGCGCACCGAGCGTGTCGGGTAGCTGTCGGTTCGGCCGACCTGCGCGAGCGCCGCGCCGCACACCAGAGTGGCTACCGCGCATAGCGCCGAATTCATCGCGATGCGCGGCCGCGCGATAGACTGCGAGTTCTTCAAGAAAAGCTCCGTGTTTGTGGTCAAAGGCACGCACGCTGGCGACGTGAGGCGTGGTCAGTCCGCAAGAGTCCGTCCCAGCGAATCAGTCCGCCTTGATCTTCGCGTCGCGGATCACCTTGCTGTACATCCGCACCTCGTCGCGCACCTGTTGTGCGAACGCCGCCGGCGAATTGGCGACGGGTTCGAAGCCGAGCGGCCCGAGCCGATCACGCACGTCCTGCAACATGACGATGCGCGCGATCTCGGCGTTGAGGCGATTGACGATCGCCGCAGGCGTGCCGGCCGGCACGAACACGCCGGTCATCAGATCGTTGACGAACCCGGCGTAGCCGCTCTCGACCATCGTCGGCAGTTCGGGCGTCGCGCCCCAGCGTTGGGCACTGCTGACGGCCAGCCCGCGCAACGCGCCGGACTTGATCTGCGGCTGGGCCGGCGGCAGCCCGAGGCAGCCGATCGGCGTCTGGTTGCCAACGAGCGACGTGGTCGCAGGCGCCGCCCCGTTGAACGGAACGTGCTGAAGGTCGATGCCGGTGGCCGCACGCAGCATCTCGCAGGTGAGATGACCCGTCGTGCCGGTGCCCGGCGAGGCATAGCTGTACTTGCCGGGGTTGGCCTTGACCAGCGCGACCAGCTCGGCCACCGTTTTCACCGGCATCGATGGATGCACGACGATCACGTTCGGCGTCGTGTTCGCACGCGTCACCGGGATCAGATCCTTGAAGATGTCGAACCCGGGTTTCTCGAACAGGGTCGGATTCACCACCACCGAGGTGCTGGTGAACAGCACCGTATAGCCGTCGGGCGGCGCCTTCGCCGCGAGCGCCATGCCGATATTGCCGCCGGCACCAGGACGGTTGTCGACGACCACGGGCTGACTCCAGCCCTCGCTCATCTTCTGCCCGATCACGCGCGCTGCGACATCGGTCGGGCCGCCGGGCGCGAACGGAACGATGTAGCGCAAAGGTCGGGACGGATAGTCCGCGCCCCACCCCGGCGCGGGGATGACGAACATCGTGCCGACCACCGCTGCGGATCGGAACATCGCACGCACCGACACGCGTCTGCTCATCGTCTCTCTCCTACGTCCTGCATCGAAGCATGCACGGGGACGATGACCGAGCCCGACTCGGCTAGGTCGATCCCGTCACCTTTAAGGTGACGGGGCCCTCGCCGCGGGCCTCGCGGGGCGCCTCCGAGCAATCGGGCACATCCCACCATTGCGCTGTCGGCCCCAGAGCCCGACTCGGCTACGTCGATCCCGTCACCTTTCAGGTGACGGGGCCCTCGCCGCGGGCCTCGCGAGGCGCCTCCGAGCAATCGGGCACATCCCACCATTGCGCTGTCGGCCCCAGAGCCCGACTCGGCTACGTCGATCCCGTCACCTTTCAGGTGACGGGGCCCTCGCCG
>JACMMK010000382.1 GCA_014379045.1 Burkholderiales bacterium | reverse complement strand
GCCGCAGTGCGCCCCGCCGGGGTCCGCACGTCAGGCCTCGGGGCGGGCGAGGGCTCCTCGCTTGCCGCCAGCAGCATGGCGCCGGCCGAGGGAATCATCAGATCGACGTCGCCGGGGATCGACTTCACCTTGACGGGCAGGTCGTTCGCACGCTTCAGGGCAGTCGGTGTGATGCCGTGGCGCTTGGCGATCAGGTCGATCGATTCGCCGGCGCGCGGCGTATAGATGCGCATCGACACCATCGCGCGTTGACCGATGTCGCGCAATCCCGCGGCGAACTGGTTGACGCGGTCGAGCGGCAGCAGCAGCGTCGACAGCTTGTTGACGTTGATCACCGAGCGGTTGTGCGCGGGGTTGAGCGCCGTGAACTCTTCCACCGTCATGCCGGCCAACTTCGCGGCGACCTTGACGTCCATATGCTGCTGGACCTTGACCGTACCGAAGAACGGCTCGTTCGGTACCTCCGGCAGGGTCAGGTTGAACTGCTGCGGGTTGGCGATGATGTTCTTCACCGCCTGCAGCTTGGGCACGTAGGCGCGGGTCTCGGCGGGCAATTGCAGGCTGGCGAAATCGACTTTCTCCCCGCGCAGCGCATTGCGTGCGATCGCCCGCTGGACGCAACCTTCGCCGCAGTTATACGCGGCGAGCGCGAGCTCCCAACTGCCGAACATGTCGTAGAGCTTCTGCAGGTAGTCGAGTGCAGCCTCGGTCGAGAGCAGGATGTCACGGCGGCCGTCGAGCCACCAGTTCTGCGCCAACCCGAAATTGAGTCCTGTGGAGGGAATGAACTGCCACATGCCGGCGGCCCGCGCACCCGACATCGCAACGGGATTGAACGCGCTTTCGATGATCGGCAGCAACGCGAGCTCCGACGGCATCCCACGGCGCTCGACGACCTCGACGATATGGTAGAGGTAGCGCTTGCTGCGTTCGGCCACCCGACGCAGGTGGTCGGGGCGGTTGGCGTAGAAATCTTCTTCCTGCCGCACCTGCGCATGCACGAGATCGGGCATCGCGAAGCCGCGGCGCACGCGCGACCACAGGCTCGCCGGCGGTTTCGTCAGATCGGCCGCCGGCACGAGGTTGAGTTCGCGCAACGTGGCGGTGGTAAGGCCGAAACCGCCGGAATCCGCGCCGCCCAGCGCCGACAGGTCGCTCGCGTCGGTGGGGGTCGAGGGTCCGAGGGCACTCAGGAGTCCGGAGGCGGGGTCGACGGCCTGCTCGGCACGCGCGTCGACCGGTTCGGTGACTGCCGCCGCGACCAGCACCAGGGCAACGACGGTGTTGAGTCCGCCCCGCGCCACTTTCCCGGCCAGGCACACGAGGGCCGCCGGCATTTGCCATTCACTCATCGATCGTTTCACCGCGGTGCAAATCACGTCGTGCAACGGCCCGCCACGCGGTGTCACGCCGTGCCAAGAGGGCAAGGCCGCTTCACTGCTGCGACGTGAAAGACCACGACGCGACGCCGCCCCCGCATGGCGGCGCGCCGTAGCACGCTTGCCTATGCCGCAAATTCGCACACTGCCGGACACAAAAAAGAAGCATGAAGGGTAGTCCGGGGGGCGCCCGGCGTCAAGCAAAGCGCGCCCGCCGACTGGCCAAGACCATGATTCTGATAATTTAATTGCCGGTCCGCGGGCTAGAACACGTTCTTCCAGGCGCGCAACTCGGCAAATACCTCGACCGGCCCATCGAGCGCACGTCCGGCGTGTGCCGACGCGCCGCGTACGACCGTCGGTTCGGAACAGCGCAGGAACGGGTTCGTCGCGCGTTCGAGTGCGAGACGCGAGGGCAGCGACGGCCGCCCCGCGCCGCGCAGGCGTGCCACTTCGGCTGCCCAGGCCTCGAGCGCCGGGTTATCGG
>JACMMK010000381.1 GCA_014379045.1 Burkholderiales bacterium | reverse complement strand
CGCGCCGCTGCCGAGCAGGCCACCCAGCGCACCCGACGCACCGGCGCCGGGAAGCCCGGCGATCCCCGCGCGCGTCTCGGCGCTGACCCAGTAGACCGCCGTCGGCGGAACGATCTTCTGCTGCGAGGTCTGGGCGGCCGCCGGGAACGTGGACAACGCGCTCGAGAGCCAGGCGGCGGCAGCGCCAACGGCAAGCAGACTACGATGCATCACAGCGCTCCTCGAAATGGGCGGCCGATTATAAGGGGTCGCCTTGACGCGATGCGTGCGTGCGTCAGTTTCAGGGGGCCGCCGTCGAATGACAGGCCGCTGGCGAGGCGCTCGCCGGAGACTGTCACGGTCACGCAACGTGGCACTCGTAACCTCCGCGTCATTCGTTCGTCATCGTTCCCGCCGGCTGCAGAGCGGAAGCGCCGCCGGTCGAGCGGCGCCTCGGATCGGGTCGGTCGATCGGGACAGTCGAACGGGGCATCGCATCAGCACATTGGATCGGAGCAGCGGAGCGACATGACGACATTCTCAGCACGCGGGGCTTTTGTGGCGGCCCTGGCCTGCGCAGGCGCGGCGGGCGTCCAGGCACAAGGCCCGTCCTCCGACTTCCCGACCCGCCCGGTCCGGGTGATCGTTCCCCTTGCGCCCGGCGGGGGCAGCGACATCGTGGCGCGGATCGTCGCCGCCGCGCTGGGCGAGGTCTGGGGCCAGACCGTGATCCTCGATAACCGGCCCGGGGCGGGCAGCGCGGTGGGGACCGCGATCGCCGCGAAGGCACCGGCCGACGGTCACACCCTGCTCGTATCGAGCTCGTCGATCGCGATCACGCCCGCGCTCTACAAGGATCTGCCATTCGACATGCGGCGCGATTTCGCCCCGGTGTCGATGCTGGCGAGCCAGCCCAGCGTGCTCGCGGTCCATGCCTCGGTGCCGGCGACGAACGTGAAGGAACTGCTCGCGCTGGCACGCGCGCAGCCGGGAAAGCTCGCCTATGCTTCGGCCGGTGCCGGCAGTGCGACCCACCTGGGGTCCGAGCTGTTCCGCGTCGCGGGCGGTATCGAAATGTTGCATCTGCCGTACAAGAGCGCCGGCCTTGCCACGAATGCGCTGCTGGGTGGCGAGGCGCAGGTGCTGCTGACCAACATGGCGAGCGTGCTGCCGCATCTGAAAGGTGGCAAGGTGCGCGCGCTCGGCGTGACCGGGCTCAAACGCTCGGCGCTCGCGCCCGATATTCCGACGGTTGCGGAGTCCGGGCTGGCCAAGTTCGAGTATCTGACGTGGTACGGAATGCTCGTGCCGAACGGTACGCCGAAGGCGCGCGTCGATACGCTGTACCGGGATACCGCGCGCGCGGTCCGCGCGCCGCAGTACCTCGAGCGCTTCACCCAGCAGGGGCTCGATGTGTTCGTGACGCCCCCCGCGGAGTTCGGACGGTTCCTGGCGGCCGAGATCGCGCAATGGGATGCGGTGGTGCGCAAGGCCGGCATCAAGATCGAGTGATCGCCGGGAAACCTTGCTGTGCCGGCGGAAATGGGCGGCGGCGCCCGGGTCTTCATGAATCCACTCGCACAGTGATTCCGTATGATGCAGTGGATACGACCTCGGCGCATCGCACCGAACACGGTGCGACGCGGCCTTGCGCGCATTGGGGCGCAGTCGGGCATCTGCAGCGCCCGGTAGAAGTCGATCGGGCATCACCAGGAGTGCCGAAATGGCCACATTGAACGCGAGCGCCGGCGTCGACTGGATTCGCATCCACCCCCTCGTCGTGCGGGTCACCCACTGGGTCAACGCGCTTGCCGTCCTGATCATGGTGACCAGCGGCTGGCGTATCTACAATGCCTCACCGATCCCGATCTTCGGCACGTGGAGGTTTCCGAACGAGATCACCCTCGGCGGCTGGCTCGGCGGCGCATTGCAGTGGCACTTCGCCGCGATGTGGCTGTTCGCGATCAACGGACTGGTGTATCTCGTCTACGGCATCGTCTCCGGTCACTTCCGACGCAAGATGCTGCCGATCCGGCCGGTCGAAGTGCTGCACGACGTGCAGGAGGCGCTGCGCGGCCGCCTCGCGCACGACGATCTCTCGGTCTACAACGCGGCACAGCGCGCCGCGTACGTCACCTTGATCATCGTCCTGGTAGTGCTCGTGGCCTCCGGGCTCGCGATCTGGAAGCCGGTTCAGTTCCAGCCGCTCGCAGATCTGATGGGCGGTTTCCAGGGCGCGCGTATCGTCCACTTCGTCGCGATGGCGACGATGGTCGCGATCGTCATCGTCCATATCGCGATGGTGGCGATGGTGCCGCGCACGTTTCCGACGATGTTCACCGGGCGTGCCCGCCGCATCGTCGCAGGGAGGACAACATGAGCAATGCGGGAAAAACCACGACGAGCCGACCCGGCTTGTCGGAGCAGTCGACGCGGCAGATCGAGCTGATCGAACGGCGTCTGTTTCTGCAGCGGGGATTGAGCCTCGGTGCGCTCAGCCTGCTGTCGGGTTGTGCGATCACCGAACAGGACAGCGTGCAGCGCATTCTCGACAACATGTCTTACTGGAACGATCGGGCGCAGGCGGCGATCTTCGATCCGCGCCGACTCGCGCGCGAATATACCGAGAGCGCGATCGTCGATCCGTTCCCGTTCAATGCGTACTACAGCGAGGACGAGGTGCGCGTGGTCGACGAGAAAAGCTACAAGCTCGAATTGTCCGGCTTGATCACCAGCCGCAAACCCTGGTCGGTCGCCGAATTGCATGCGCTGCCGCAGTTCACCCAGGTGACCAATCACATCTGCGTCGAAGGCTGGAGCGCCATCGGTAAGTGGGGCGGGGTTCGCTTCAGCGAGTTCCTCGCGCGCGTGGGCGCCGATACCACTGCCAAGTACGTCGGGTTCAAGTGTGCGGACGACTATTACACGAGCATCGACATGGCCACCGCGCTGCACCCGCAGACGCAGATGACGCTGACCTTCCGCGACCAGTTGCTGCCGCCGAAGTACGGCTATCCGATGAAGTTGCGCATGCCCACCAAACTCGGTTACAAGAACCCCAAGCACATCGTGGCGATGTTTGTCACGAACACCAATCCGGGCGGATACTGGGAAGATCAGGGCTACAACTGGTTCGGCGGCTCGTGAGTGACGAGGTCGATCAGGGGTCGTCGCAGCAACGCGGTGCCTCGACGCGCGGCAGTTACGAGGCGATCAATCCAACCATAAATCAGAGGGAGCAACGAATGAAGAAGCTTTTCGCAATGGTTTTGTCCGCATTCATGGCGGTGGCAGTGTCGAGCGTGGTGGTGACCGGTGCGGTCGCGCAAGACAAGAAAGACGGCATGATGAAGAAGGACGAAATGAAGAAAGACGGCATGATGAAGAAAGACGACATGATGAAGAAAGACGAAATGAAGAAAGACGCGATGAAAAAAGACGACATGATGAAGAAGTAGTTCATCTGCTTCGGACGGTATCTTCGTCCGATCGTCGGACTGCCATCGCCGCGCGCTGTTGACGGCGCGGCGGTGGCCCCGATGCGTCTTTCACTGGTCGACGATGTCGACGCGCGGGTCTCCCGCACCTGCGGCAACGATTCTCAGTAGAACGCGATTGCGTTGATCGGCGGGAACGACGCGTCCAGGGCCCGCCAGGCGTCGCCCCCGTCCTCCGAGAACCACAAGCCGCCCGTCGTCGAGCCGAGCGCGAGCGTTTCGCCATTCGCCGAGATCGCCAATCCGTGGCGATAGACCAGATCGTAGCAATGACGTTGCGGTAGCCCGGCCCGCAGTTGCACGAACGAACGACCGCCGTCCCGGGTACGGGCGACGCTCAATGCCCCCCCGACCGGAATACGCTGTTGATCGGCCACCGCGGGGACGAACCACGCGATGTCCGGGTCGTGCGGATGCACCGCCACGGCGAAGCCGAAGTTCGACGTCAGACCGGGCGTGGCGCGGACGATCTCCTGCCAGCGTGCACCGCCATCGACCGAGCGCCAGATGCCGCTGTGGTGCTGACACCAGAGCACGTCGGGCGCGCAGGCACACTGAACGATGCGATGCGGATCCTGCACGTTCGGCTCTTCTGCGCGCTCCGGCGGCATGTAGTCGCCGCGCATGCCGCTCGAACTCGGGTGCCACTCCCCGCCTGCGTCGTGCGTGACCCAGGCGCCGGCGCACGACACGCCGACGAGCACGCGCCCGCTCGCGCGCGGGTCGACACAGATCGAATGGATGCCCGGTTCGTCGTAGCCGCCGCCGAACCACTCGGCGCGTTCAGGGCGGTCCCACAGCGCACGCTGCAGTTCCAGGACTCGCCGCGATCGCCCGAGCGAAAGAGGCCACCGGGCAGCGTCCCGGCCCACAGCACGCCCGGCTGGTCGACGCCCCCCGCCTCGAGCGCCCAGACCAGCTTGAGCTTCCATGCGAACGGACCGGCGTTCGCCTCCGGTTGCGGTGGGTAGGCCGGCACCGACACCTCGGAGAAAGCGCTCGCGCCCGGGTCGCGGCGATGCAGCTTCGATCCGAAATGGCCGAGGTTGAGTGCCGCGTACACCGCGCCGTCACGCGGATCGGCGAGGGCGATCGTCACCGGTTCACCCGGGAAACTCAGGCCTGAGACCTCCCAGCCCCCGGGCCCGCGAACGAGCTCGAACAACCCTTTCTTCGTCGACACCAACGCGCGAGACGACATCGATCATCCTCCGGATAGCGCCTGCATCACGTAGATGCTGCTCGAGCTTCCGATCGCCTGATCGAGCCCGATGCGGTCGTGTACCCGCAGGCCGTCGATGAAGATCGCGACGTTCGCCCGCAGGTGTCCCTGCTCGTCGAGAATATAGCCGCGCAGCCGAGGGTTTGCAGCGAACGCCGATTCGAGCGCGCCGCGCAGTGTCGGAGCCCGCGTATCGATGTCGGGGACCTCGGTGAGGCGTGCCAGTTGCTGCGTGAAGATCAGTCGGGCCATGAGGGGATCGGGCTCCGGTGGCATTGCCCACAGGTGGCGGCTGCGCGTCTTCTCGATACGACTATCTGATCACGACCCCGAGCGCGCGACCGGAACGGTGCTGTGCCAGGAGAATCCCAGTGGATCGATGACGCCCCGCTGCGCCACCGCAAGTTCCGTGCGTTGAACGAAGATCGCCTCGTCGGCGACCACGGCGCCGAGCGCCCCGGCCATCTCGGCCAGGCGGGGTTGTCCGGTGATCGGAACCGGGCGTGCGATCACCGCGCCTTCGGCGATCGTCGCTGCGTGGCGGCGATCGATCAGTCCGAAACGTTCATGCAGGCTCGCGTCGACGACCGCCCTGTCGCGTTCGAGCGTGAACGCGCGGCCGGCGCGCAGGTGCGCGGAAATTTCATAACGCGTCGCCAACACCGCGAGCTTTCGTGCCGGCCCGGTGATGCGCACGACCGGGCCGGTCGTGGCATCCCCCAGGCGCGCACGGCGGGCGACCTTGACGTCGTCGAACAGCGGGAAGCTGACCTGCAGGTCGCCGCTGTTCTGGCTGCGCGCATGCGTGTTGAACGCCATCACCGCGAACAGCAGATCACGGATCACCTGGCGTTCGTAGTCGGGCTGCATCACGAGGAAATCGATATGGTCGGTCATGCGAGGCTCGCGGAAAAATGACACGGATCAGCGCCGACGACCCATGCACCCCGAGCGCGCCGTTTGATCGCTGCCGAACCTAACGGCAATCGACCCTGGTGGGTCGATCACACGACTTGACCAGGTCGGATACCGCTCCACGGCGTGGCCTCGGCCGATCGATGCGTCGAAGTGCGCGCAGGCGCGATGCATGCCACCGACCGACGGGATCAAGCAGCAACAGCCTTCGGGCCGGTCTGACGCTTGGCGCCCGGCAAGTCGGGAAACAGCCCCTCGGGTAGCGTGCGCACGAAGGAAAGCGCCTCGTCGAGCTTGATCACGTCCGCATACTTGGCGTGCATGTCGCACAGGTTGATCGCGTGGCTCGCCTGCGATCGGTCGAAGCATCCCTCCTCGACGAGCGACACCCGCAGATTGTTCGAGAACGCGTCGAGCACGGTGGCGCGCACGCACCCGCTGGTGGTCGTGCCGGTCATGATCAGGCTGTCTGCGCCGAGCAGCAGCAGCCAGGACAGCAAGGGCGTGCCATGGAACGCACTCGGCTTCTGTTTGAATACGACGAGGTCGTTCGGGCCAGGCGCGATGTCCGGGACGATGGTGTTGCCGTCCGCCTGGACACCGGTCGGGCGCACCCGCTCGGCCGAGCGCGTGTTCTTCCAGGCCCAGGAGCCTGCGTCCCAGTCGTCTTCGCGGCGCACGCCCGTCGAGTAGAGAATCGGCAGACCCTTCGCGCGCCCCGCGGCAACGAGCGATTTGATGGCGGCGACCGCGTCCCAGGCTTCGGCCCCGCACGAGTTGCGCCAGCGCTTGATCGACTCGAGGATCGGCTCGGGCGTGTCGCCGCAGAAATTGTAGTTGACGTCGATCACGATGATCGCCGGACGTTTGCCGAAGCCCTGGCGCGCGCCGTACCCGCTTGATTCAAACACCTGCTTGTCGCGCTCGGTCAGGAAAGGGGTCCAGATCGGTTCGGCCATGGTGATCTCCGTTCAGTGTCGAGAACTGTGGCAACCGGCGCACACGTGTCGTAACCGGTCGGGGTGCTGCAACGCATTCCGGCGCGAATCTTGCACGTTCAGGCAATCGTTTGGCAAACGATCCCGGGAGAACCCATGCACGCTTTCTTGCTTCGCGGCTCACGAGCCATCACCGCGTTCCCCTCGTGCGCGGGTGGGCGTGCGTGCGGCGCACTCGCACTCGGCACACTTCTGTACGCGCCGGCTCCGACGCTCGCGCAACGCGCGGAATCGCCGGGCGACTTTCCGACCAAGCCGTTGCGCCTGCTGGTACCGTTTCCTCCGGGCGGCATCTCCGATGTGCTCGCGCGCGCACTCGGCGCGCGCCTCACCGTGAGCCTCGGCCGCCCGGTGTTGATCGACAACCGGCCGGGCGCCGGCACGACGATCGCGTCCGGGATGACCGCCGCGGCCGCGCCCGATGGCTACACATTGATGATGCAGGACATTACAACGCACGCAATCAACGCGACGCTGTACCCGAAGCTCGGCTACGACTCGGTCAAGAGCTTCACGACCGTCGCGCTGGTCGCATCGAGCCCGCTGATGCTCGTGGTGCCGCCGACGTTTCAGGCGAAGAGCGTGCGCGAACTGATCGCACTCGGCAGAACACGCCCGAACGACTTCAGCTACGCCTCGCCGGGCAACGGCACGCTGCCGCATCTGGTTACTGAGGTGTTCAAGAAACAGACCGGCACCGGTTTCCTGCATGTGCCCTTCAAGGGAAACGCGGCGTTGCGCGTGCTGGCCGGGGAGGTCGAGCTCACCTTCTCGGTCATGCCGCCCGCGGTATCGAACGTGAAGGCCGGCAAGCTGGTCGCGCTGGGCGTCACCTCGGCCAAGCGGGTGGCGGCCGCGCCCGACGTGCCGACGATGATCGAAGCCGGGCTCGCCGATTTCGAGTTCGTGCTCTACAGCGGCGTGCTCGGGCCCGCGGGTATATCAGCGCCGATCGTGGCGAAGCTCAACCGCGAGATCGCCGTCGCGGTGGCGAGCGTCGAGATGCAGACGACACTGGCGACGATCGGTGCCGACGCCGTCAGCGTTTCCCCGCAGCAGTTCCAGAAGTATCTGGTGCAGGAGATGTCCAAACTCGCGCGTCTGGTCAATGAAACCGGGGCGAAACTCGACTGAGTCGTTCGCGGCTCACAGCGCGCGCTTGACCCGCCGCGCCGGCCGGCAATGCTCGCGCCTTCCGAAAATCATGCAATCGCGGTAAGTTTGCGCCGATGCCAACGATGCCGATTCCACGCAGCAGCCGCTACGATCATCTGTCGATCCGCCAACGCGCCGATTTTTCCTGGCCCGAGGGCAAGCGCCTCGCATTCTGCGTGACGACGAACGTCGAGGTTTTTGCATTCATGACCGGCTACGGGGCCGACCCCGGACGTGCCGATGCGCCGCAAACCCAGCGCAACTATGGATGGCGCGACTATGGTCTGCGCATCGGCATCTGGCGGCTTCTGGCACTCGCCGATGAACTCGGGCTGCCACTTGCGCACAACATGAACAGTCTCGTCTACGCCTACGCGCCCGACATTGCCGAGGCGATCCGTGCGCGCGGCGACGAGATGATCGGACATGGCCGCACGAACGCCGAAGCCGGGCGTGCGTTGTGGGAAGCCGACGAGGCGAGAATGATCGCGGACGTCACCGCGACCTTCATCGAACACGAAGGTCGAGCCCCTGCCGGCTGGATGAGCCCCGGTGGGGGGCAGCCCTCGGTGCTGACGACCGACCTGTTGAAGGAAGCGGGCTATCGCTATGTGCTCGACTGGCCGATCGACGACCAGCCGGTGTGGTTGCGAACGCGCGCCGGGCCGATCCTTTCCGTGCCTTATCCGATCGAACTCAACGATATCGGCGTGGCGATCAACCGGCGCGAAAGCGCGGAGGTCTTCGCCGACATGATCGTCGATCAGTTCGACGAGATGATCCGGCAGTGCGCGGCGAATGCGCTGGTGATGCACGTGTCCGTGCACCCGTTCATCATGGGCCAGCCATTCCGGCTGAACCGCCTGCGGCGCGCGCTGATGCACTGCCTGCAGCACGCGCGCGCAGTCGACGTATGGTGGACCCGTCCCGGTGCGGTCGCCGACTATTGCTACGCCTTGCTACCGGGGCTGCTGCCAGGGAGCGCACGATGACGGGCATCGCGAAATGTCGCAGCGAGGTCGAAGGATATCGGCGCTGGCGAGGCTCGATGCTCATCACCGTCGCGCTCGCGATGGCGCTGATCGCGCACGCGGTTGCAGCCCAACCGTGGCCGAGCCGTCCGATCCGCCTGCTGGTGCCGTCCGTGCCTGGCGGCGTCAACGATCTGGTCTCGCGGCTGATCGCCGAACGACTCGCCGGGGCACTCGGACAGCCGATCCTGGTCGACAATCGTCCGGGCGCCGGCGGGTCGGTGGGGTTCGAGATCCTCGCGAAATCCAATCCGGATGGCTACACGCTGGGCACGACGGCCGATTCGCTGACGATCTTTCCGGTCGCCTATCGCAACCTGGGCTTCGACCCCCGCACCGACCTCGCACCGATCACGCTCGTCGCGACCCAGCCGTTCGTGCTGGCCGTGGCGG
>JACMMK010000380.1 GCA_014379045.1 Burkholderiales bacterium | reverse complement strand
GTTCGCGCGGCAGGCGCGCGGCGAGTGCGGCGATCGCCTCCGGATCGCAGGTGCTGATGCACACGACCGCGAGCGGCACGCGCTCGCGTTCCGCGCCGGTGTCGCGCGACGCCGCGAGACCCTGTGCGCCCTCGAGCACCGCCTCGACCTGAGCCGTGTTGAACACGGCAATGACGCACACCTCGCAGCGCGCGGCGATCTCGGCGAGCGAATGCGCGCGTCGCTCGTCGGGCAGACCGAGCCGGACAGCGGCTTCCGGATCGATGTCGTAGCCGACGACGTCGAAGCCGGCAGCCGCGAGCCGCGCGGCACACGCCGCCCCCATCAGTCCCAGGCCGACGACACCCACCGGACCAATCCCCTTGACCCCGCTGATGGCCCCCGCCGACGCCGATTTCACCGTGTTTTCGCTCACTGAAGCCCTCCAAGGCTCGAACCGCATTGCACGCGTGCTACCGCGCCGAATTATAGCGATCGATATCGATTCGGCCATTGCCGCTCGGTGGGCGATTGGCTAGGATCGCCCCCGCACGGCAGCACGCAATGCGGCCAGACGACAACAGCCATCCGCATACGAACGCCCGCGAGGGCGCTCCCTCCGAAGGAGTAGTCATGAAGGTTTCGACGAACGCGCGCGTCCACGGCGCGATGCTGAGCGCTGCGCTCTGTGCGAGCAGCACTGCGCTCGCGCAGGCGTATCCGGTCAAGCCGATCCAGATGATCGTGCCGGTGCAGGCCGGCAGCGGTGCGGACGCGATCCTGCGCATCGTCGCGCAGCGGATGAGCGACAACATGAAGCAGACGATCCTGCTCGAAAACATGCCAGGTGCCGCAGGCATGATCGGCGCCGAGCGCGCGGCGCGCGCGCCGGCCGATGGCTATACGGTGTTCGGCAGCAACGACGGCACGTTGAACATGACGCCGCACCTGCAGCGCAAGGTCGCCTACGACACGCTCGAGAGCTTCGAGCCGGTGAGCCTCCTCGCCAACATCACCTGGGTGCTGATCGCCACGCCGAGCCTCCCGGTGAAGTCGGTGAAGGATCTGATCGCGCTGGCGAAGTCCAAGCCCGGGCAGCTCGACTACGCGTCGGGCGGCATCGGCAGCCCGCAGCACATCGCGATGGAGCTGTTCTCGACCCAGGCCGGCGTCAAGCTGAACCACGTGCCGTTCAAGGGCGCGACGCAGGCGGCGACCGACGTGGTCAGCGGGCATGTGCCGACGATGTTCACCGCGCTCTCGATCGTGCTGTCGCAGATCCAGGCGGGCAAGGTGCGCGCGATCGCGGTCGGCGGCGCGAAGCGTTTTCCGCAGATTCCGAACGTACCGACCGTGTCCGAGTCTGGCTTGCCCGGGTACGATTTCGTCACCTGGGCAGGCCTCTACGTCCCGCGGGGTACGCCGAAGGCGGTGATCGACCGGTTGCATGCCGAAGCACAGAAAGCGGTGGCCGACGGCGACGTGCGCGACAAGCTGCTTGCGCTAGGACTCGAGCCGGTAGGCTCGACGCCAGAAGAGTTGCGGCGGATCACCCGCGAAGGCTTCGAACGGATGGGCAAGACGATCCGCGCAGCGGGGATCAAGCCCGAGTAGTCGGTCGCGCGCGCCGGGGACGTCGTCCGCCGGCGGCATCAGTGGCGCTCGCAGCCGGCGTTTCCTGGCCAGCGCGAGGGATCGCGCGTTTCCCGTTTGCGGCACGCGGACGTGCCGCCGCAGGCGGACGTACCATGGCAGGCGGACGTGCCACAGCACGCTCTTCAAGCGCCCGGATCGCCGCATCGCGCAGCGCCAGCGAGTTGGCGCGCGCGATACGTTCCGCGGCGTCGCCATCGCCGACACCGATCGCCTTCAGCAATGCATTCCAGGCGGCCGCCGATTCGCGGCGCCGGGACGCATCCTGCAGACCGAGCCGGGTGTAGCGCGCAGTCTGGATCGACAGCGATTCGAGCATCGAGCGCAGCCATGGGTTGGCGACGCTTTCGGTGAAGGCGCGATTGATCGCGAGTGCCGCCTCGACATACGCGTCGGCGCTTCCGGGCGCACGGGTGAGCGCGCGCAACGCGGCCACCCGCGGCGCCAAAGCGGTCTCGAACGCACCGTGCGCAACATCTTCGGCGATCCAGCGCGCGCGCAGTCCGACCAGCGCGGCACGCACCTGGTACATCTCGGTTACCTCGCGCGCCGAAACCTCGCGCACGATCGCGCCACGATACGGGGCGATCGTCACCAGCCCGGCGCGCTCGAGCGCGCGCAGCGCATCGCGCACGGGCCCATGACTGACCCCGAACTCCGCGGCGAGATTCGCCTCGACCAGACGCTGGCCGGGGTCGAGGCGCCCTTCAGTGATGCGCTGCGCGAGCACGCGCGCGATGCGTTCGGGCATCGTCGCGGTCAGCGCCGATTCGGGGGGCATGCCCACAGCCACAACTTCCATTTTTCGCGCCATCGTCGAGCGGTCCGTTCGCCTGCGGGTAAGCGCGTTGACACGCATGCGTCCGGCTGCCCATGACGTGCATGCGCTGCACGCGCGTGCAAAGTGTAGCCGCGAAAAGTCGGCGCAATCTTCGCCGCCTCACACTTCGCACATTATTAATAATCTATGATAAGGTAGCGGTGTCGATGACGTGCGCGTCGCCCCGCATGACGCACGTACGAACGCACGTACAACTACTGCCCTGGTCGCGAACCGGTTGCGCATCGACCCATCCGTTTCCCAACAATGAAGGAGCGTCGAGATGAACCTCAACCAGCCATCCACACCGGCAGCCGCCGTGCAGTCCCCGGATTTCAATCCGGCGCTCGCATTACAGGTGGTGCCGACCGGCAAAGGAATCGGTGCCGACGTCACCGGCGTCGACCTGTCGTTCGACATCGACGACGCGACGCTGAGCATCGTCCGGGATGCGTGGCTCGAGCATCAGGTGCTGCGCTTTCGCGATCAACAGTTGACCAAGGACCAGCTGCTGGCGTTCAGCCGGCGTTTCGGCACGCTCGACAAGGCGCCGATCAACCGTCGGGGCCGGCACTGGATCGACGGGTATCCCGAGCTCGCGGTCATGTCGAACATCAAGGTCGGCGATGAAGTCATCGGCAGCCTCGGCTATGGCGAGGCGGTCTGGCACACCGACATGTCGTATCAGGAACTGACCCCTTCGGCCGCCCTGCTCTACGCAGTCGAACTGCCCTCGGCCGGGGGTGAAACCGGGTTCATGGACATGTATGCCGCCTACGAAACGCTGCCGACGGACCTGAAGGCCGCGGTCGAAGGCGCGACGATCAAGCACGACGCCAGTCACAACAGCGCAGGCGAGTTGCGCAAAGGCTTCGAGGCGGTGACTGATCCACGCGAGGCGCCCGGCGCCGTGCATCCGGTGGTCGTACGGCATCCGGAGTCGGGCCGCCGCGCATTGTTCCTCGGTCGACGTCCGAACGCGTATGTGACCGGACTGTCGCTCGCAGAGAGCGAATCGTTGCTCGACCGGCTGTGGGCGCACTGCGTGGGCGTGCCTTTCGTCTGGTTCCAGGAGTGGCGCATCGGCGATCTGGTCATGTGGGACAATCGCTGCACGATGCACAAGCGCAATGCGTTCGACGCCAACGAGCGCCGGCTGCTGTTGCGGACCACGGTCAAGGCAGGTCGTCCGCAGGCCTGAGCGCAGTCGGAGCGAACGCGCCGGCGGGTACGCCGCAGAGCGGCATCCACTGAGCGCGAGGTAGCCTGCACTAGGCGGCGCGCCGAAGCAGCCACGTACCCGCCCATGAGAAGCGGGACGCGCGCAGCACTCGAGGAGGTTTCGTTGACCCGTATCGCGGACATCCGCACGCACCCGTTGACGGTGCGCCTCGCCGAGCCGCTGTTCACGGCACATGAACGGCATACCAGCGCGCATCTCATCGTGATCGAGGTGCGCACCG
Source organism: Burkholderiales bacterium (assembly GCA_014379045.1). Lineage (GTDB taxonomy): Bacteria > Pseudomonadota > Gammaproteobacteria > Burkholderiales > CAIKXV01 > CAIKXV01. The sequence goes on along the minus strand of JACMMK010000380.1, from coordinate 239 downwards.
ATGACGGCCTGGTCGGCACGGCCGAGGTCCACGCAACGCCGATGCCGGCGGTCTGCGACTGGGTCGCACGTCTGGCCGAACTCGTGCGCGGGCAAGACGCGCTCGCGACCACCGCCCTCTGGGAGCGGCTGTTCGCGCTCACCTCCCCGCGCCCGGCGGGCATGTTCGCGCGCGACGGCCTGCCGATGCCGTTCGCACGGTCTGCACGGGCGCACGTAATGGCCGCGCTCGGCGGCATC
>JACMMK010000379.1 GCA_014379045.1 Burkholderiales bacterium | reverse complement strand
TGGGCGGCCTGTTGCAGCCGCGCGGGGGTACTGCCCGCCACGACGCGGTGGCGTGGGGGTACGCGCGCGGGGCCGATGCGCGGGGCGTCGACATCATCCAGAACTGCGCGGTGACCGGCATCCGGCGCAACGGCAACCGGATCGAGGGCGTCGAGACGACGCAGGGGTTCATCGGCGCCGGCAAGGTCGGCATGGCGGTCGCCGGTCACAGCACGGTGGTCGCCGACATGGCAGGACTGCGCCTGCCGATCGAATCGCATGTGCTGCAGGCGATGGTGTCCGAGCCGGTGAAGCCGATGCTCGACACGGTGGTGACCTCGGGCGCGGTGCATTTCTACGTCAGTCAGTCGGACAAGGGCGAACTGGTGATGGGCGGCGACATCGACATGTACAACTCGTATGCACAACGCGGCAACCTGCCGGTGCTCGAGCATGTCGTCGGCGCCGCGCTCGCGCTGTTTCCGCATTTCTCGCGGCTGCGGATGCTGCGGCTCTGGGGCGGCATCATGGACATGAGCATGGACGGCAGCCCGATCATCGCCAAGACCCCGATCGAGAACTTCTACGTGAACTGCGGCTGGTGCTACGGCGGCTTCAAGGCCACGCCGGGCTCGGGGTGGTGCTTCGCGCACACGATCGCGCAGGATCGCCCGCACGAACTGAACGCCGCGTTCACGCTCGACCGTTATGCGCTCGGTCACGCGCTCGATGAGCGCGGCGCCGGGCCGACGGCCTGGCTGCATTGAGGCGTCGATGAGCGTCGCACCGGAAACATCGATGCAGGGTTCAGCGCGCGACCTGCGTCGGCCCCCGGGGTCGACGTCGGGTCGCGCACCGGCAGGCATTGCGCCATGCTGCTGATCGCATGTCCGTACTGCGGGCCGCGCGACCAGACCGAATTCAACTACGGTGGGGATGCGTCGGTGCGCCGCCCGACCGGGACGGCCCGGAACGTCGGCGCGGCGTCGGACCCGGCGTTGGATTCGGCGTTGGATTCGGGCGGGGCCGAGGACCGGGCTTGGGACGCCTACCTGCACCTGCGCGCGAACCCCGCCCGTGAGCACGCCGAGTGGTGGCAGCATGCGCAGGGCTGCCGTCGCTGGATCGGCGTTCGCCGCAACACCCTCACCCACGAGATCGTCTCGACATGGTCGCCCGGTTCGTCGAAGACCCCGTGAGCGCGGGCGGCAGCAGCGCACCGTTTCGCGTCGCCGAGGGCGGCCGCATCGACCGTGCGACCTCGCTCGGCTTCGTTTTCGACGGCAAGCGTTACTCCGGGCACGCCGGGGATACGCTCGCCTCGGCGCTGATCGCCAACGGCGTGCGTCTGATCGGACGCAGCTTCAAGTACCACCGCCGGCGTGGCATCGTCGCCGCCGGCGCTGAGGAGCCGAACGCGCTGGTGCAGCTCGAGACCGGGGCGCGCACCGAACCGAATCTGCGCGCGACGCAGATCGCGCTCTACGACGGTCTGATCGCGTCGAGCCAGAACTGCTGGCCCTCGGTCGAATTCGATATCGGCGCGATCAACGACTTCCTCTCGCGCGTGCTGCCTGCGGGCTTCTACTACAAGACCTTCATGTGGCCGGCGTCGCGCTGGATGCTCTACGAACGGTTGATCAAGCGCGCCGCCGGTCTCGGACGTGCGCCGGTGGAGGCCGACTCCGACCGCTATGCGCATCGCCATATCCACTGCGATGTGCTCGTCGCCGGGGCAGGCCCCGCCGGCCTTGCCGCAGCGCTGTCCGCCGCGCGTGGCGGCGCACGTGTAATCCTCGTCGACGAGAGTAGCGAAGCCGGCGGACAGTTGCTCGGCGACAGCGCGAAAGTCGATGGGTCGGATGCACTACTCTGGGTGCGTGAAGTGATCAGCGAGCTGTCGACGCTGCCCGACGTGCGCGTTCTGCTGCGCAGCCAAGTCGCGGCGATCTGGGACCATGGCATGGCGAGCGTGATCGAGCAGGTCGGTCGCGGCGGCCCGGTCGCCGCCCATCTGCCACGTCAGCGGCTGTGGAAAGTGCGCGCACGCGAGATCGTCGTGGCGACCGGCGCGCTCGAGCGCGCGATCGCGTTCGGCAACAACGATCTGCCGGGGGTGATGCTGGCCGGCGCTGCGCGCACCTATCTGAACCGCTACGCCGCGCAGGCAGGTCGGCGCGCGGTCGTGTTCACCAACAACGATTCGGCGTATCACGCGGCGCTCGATCTTCAACGCTCGGGGGTGGCGATCAGCGCGATCGTCGACGTGCGCGCGCAACTGACGGGCAGTGCACCGCTGGCCGCGCTCGCCGCCGGCATCACGGTGCTGCCGGGTCATGCGGT
>JACMMK010000378.1 GCA_014379045.1 Burkholderiales bacterium | reverse complement strand
GTCGATACCGCGGCGCTTCTCGGCAACCGGCCCGAACAGCGGGTCGCGATGACGCGGCTGCGCCAGCGCGTCGCCGAGCGGCTGCTGCAGTCGCAGTCGAACGCGGCGATCCTCACCACGTTCAACGAAGTCAACATGCAGCCGGTGATGGACCTGCGCGCGAAGTACCGTGACCGGTTCGAGAAGGAACACGGCGTGCGTCTCGGGTTCATGTCGTTCTTCGTCAAGGCGGCCGTGTATGCGCTGAAGAAGTTTCCCGCCGTGAATGCATCGATCGACGGCACCGACATCGTCTATCACGGGTATTTCGACATCGGGGTCGCGGTGGCGAGCGCGCGCGGGCTCGTGGTGCCGATCGTGCGCGATGCCGATCGCAAGTCGATGGCCGAGATCGAGAAGCAGATCACCGACTTCGGCAAGCGGGCGCAGGATGGCAAGCTCGCGCTGGAAGAACTGACCGGCGGCACGTTCTCGATCTCCAACGGCGGGGTGTTCGGCTCGATGCTGTCGACGCCGATCATCAACCCGCCGCAGAGCGCCATCCTCGGTGTCCATGCGACGAAGGATCGGCCGGTGGCGGAGAACGGGCAGGTCGTGATCCGACCGATGAACTACCTCGCGCTGTCCTACGATCACCGGATCATCGACGGCCGTGAGGCGGTGCTGACGCTGGTGGCGATGAAGGACGTCCTGGAAGATCCGTCGCGCTTGCTGCTCGAGGTCTGAGCATGGCGAAGACCTTCGATGTCGTCGTGATCGGTGGTGGCCCCGGCGGCTACGTCGCCGCGATCCGGGCCGGTCAACTCGGCCTGTCGGTCGCGTGTGCGGAGTCAGAACCGTATGCGGATCCGAAAGGCGAGCCACGTCTGGGCGGCACCTGCCTCAACGTCGGGTGCATCCCGTCGAAGGCGTTGCTGCAGTCGTCGGAGAACTACCATCTGCTGCACGACGGCTTCGCGCAGCACGGCATCAGCGTAACCGACGCGAAGATCGACATCGCCACGATGCTCGGGCGCAAGAACAAGATCGTCGGGCAGTTCACCAGCGGCATCAAGGGGCTGTTCAAGAAGTACAAGGTCACGTTCCTGCCCGGCCATGGCAGGTTCGTCGCGGCCGGCGGCGCCGGTTGGCAACTCGACGTCGGTGGCGAGGCGGTCGAGGCGAAGCACGTGATCGTCGCGACCGGTTCGCGCGCGCGCACGCTGCCGGGCCTTCCGGTCGACAACGACGTGATTTCCGACAACGTGGGGGCGCTCGACTTCGCCAGCGTCCCGAAGCGCCTGGGCATCATCGGCTCGGGCGTAATCGGCCTCGAACTGGGGTCGGTGTGGAAGCGACTGGGCGCCGAGGTCGTCATCCTCGAGGCGCTGCCGACGTTTCTCGGTGCCTGCGACGAGGCGGTCGCGAAGGAAGCGTGGAGGGTGTTCACGAAGAAACAGGGTCTCGATATCCGGCTGGGATGCAAGATCGGCACGGTCCTGCGCTCGGCCGCAGGCGTGACCGTCGCCTACGAGCAGGATGGAAAGGCTGAGACGCTCGAAGTCGAGCGTCTCATCGTCTCGGTAGGGCGCGTTCCCAACACCGACGGACTCGGCGCCGAAGCCGTCGGGCTCAAGGTCGACGCGCGCGGGTTCATCGAAGTCGATGCGCATTGCCGGACGACGTTGCCGGATGTCTACGCGGTCGGCGACGTGGTGCGCGGTCCGATGCTCGCACACAAGGCGATGGAGGAAGGCGTGATGGTCGCCGAGATCATCGCCGGGCAGGCCGGGCATGTGAACCTCGACACGGTGCCTTGGGTCATCTACACCTCGCCCGAGATCGCCTGGGTCGGCAAGACCGAACAGCAGTTGAAGGCCGAGGGGGTCTCCTACCGCACCGGCCAGATTCCGTTCCTCGCCAACGGGCGCGCGATGGGGCTGGGCGACACCACCGGTTTCGTGAAGATGCTCGCCGACGCGGCGACCGACCGGATTCTCGGCGTGCACATCATCGCCGCGCATGCGTCGGAGTTGATCTCCGAAGCCGTGGTCGCGATGGAGTTCTCGGCGAGTTCGGAAGACCTCGCGCGCATCGTCCATGCGCACCCGACGTTGTCGGAAGTGATGCATGAAGCGGCTCTGGCGGTAGACAAGCGCTCGTTGCATTTCTGAGCTGGAGCCGCGTCGCGTGGACGTGGATTCCTCGTCGTCTGCCGAACCCCCGCGGCCCGCCGGTGACATCGCCGACTGGATGCGCCGGCATGCCGCCGCGCACGGGTACACGCTCGACACCGCCCAGGAAGCGACGCTGCCGGCGTTTCGCCGGCTGCACGAAGACCTGATCGAGCTCGAGCGCGTCGAGGGTTCGCTGCTGCGGCTGCTCACGCGCAGGCGCGAGGTGAAAGGCATCTATCTCTGGGGCGGCGTCGGTCGGGGCAAGAGCTTCCTGATGGACAGCTTCTTCGCTGCGGCACCCGCTGCGCGCGCCAGGCGCATTCACTTTCACCGCTTCATGCAGGAGATCCACCAGGGTCTGCGCGCGTTGCAGGGCCAGGCGAATCCGCTGCGCGAACTCGCGCGCCGGATCGCCGGGGACGTGCGCCTGCTGTGTCTCGACGAGTTCCACGTCACCGACATCACCGACGCGATGCTGATGCGCAATCTCCTCGAGGGCCTGTTCGACGAAGGCGTGGTGCTGGTCACGACCTCGAATGCAAGGCCCGACGATCTCTATCGCAACGGATTGCAGCGCAGCGGCTTCCTGCCGGCGATCGAGCTGCTGAAACAGCACCTGCAGGTGATCGAGGTCGAGGCGAATGTCGACTATCGGTTGCGTGCGCTGCATGCGGGCGGGGTCTATCACGTCGCGTCGGACGCGGGCGTCGACGCCCGACTCGAAGCCGAGTTCCGCGAGATCGCATGCGATGCCGGTGCGCGCGATGTCGACATCGAGGTCGAAGCGCGTAACTTCGTCGCACGGCGCGCCGCGCACGGGATCGCGTGGTTCGACTTCCGTATGCTGTGCGACGGCCCGCGTGGCAAGGCCGATTACATCGAGCTCGCGCGCCGCTACCATACGGTGATCGTGTCCGACGTTCCCGAACTGACCTCGGCGCAACGCGATGTCGCGAGGCGCTTCGTCTGGCTGATCGACGAGTTCTACGACCGTCGGGTCAAGCTGATCCTGTCGGCACACGCGCCGCCCGAGCGGCTGTTTCTTCAGGTCCCGCTCGACGACGTGTACAAGATGCAGCAGGGCAGTGGCGAATTCGACCGCACCGTGAGCCGGCTGATCGAGATGCAGTCAGTACACTACCTCGCCGAGCCGCACCTGCCCTGAGCGTGCGGCCCTTCGCAGCGCACGATTGCCATCACCGTCTTCATTCGCCGTGGCCGCCACCGCGGCCCGTGCGCTGAACCCGACATTCCCGCAAACCCTGCAAACGTCCGGAGCCCAGACGATGGTTCTGCTGGTGATCACCCCGACCGAGAACGGCGCCTCCTGGCGCGACGCGTTTCGCAAACTCGATCCGACGCTCGACGTACGGGTCTGGCCCGACACGGGTGCACTCGAGGATATCGAGGTCGCGTTCGTCTGGCGCCACCCTGAGGGTGATCTCGCGCGCTACCCGAACCTGCGCGCAGTGTTCTCGCTCGGCGCCGGCGTCGACGGCACGCTCGGTGACCCCCTGTATCCGCGGCAGGTGCCACTGGTGCGGATGGTGGACCCGGATCTTGCCGTGTCGATGACCGAATTCGTGATCGCCGCGGTGCTGCGTCACCACTGCGATCTCGATCATTACGCGCATTTGCAGCGCGAGGCGCGCTGGGAGAAACGGGTACGGCCGTCGGCAGCCGGCCGCGTCGTCGGCGTGATGGGGCTGGGGGCACTGGGCGCGCGCGCGGCGCTGGCGCTCACCGCACTGGGTTTCGAGGTACGTGGCTGGTCACGGACGATCCGTACCGTTGCCGGTCTCGAAACCTTCGCGGGAGAAGCCGGCCTCAGCGCGTTCTTGGCCGCAACGCAGATACTGGTCTGTTTGTTGCCGCTGACCCCCGAGACCCGAGGCATTCTCGATGCGCAGACGTTCGCGCAGATGCCGCGCGGCAGCCATCTGGTGAATGTCGCGCGTGGCGCGCATGTCGTCGAAGGTGACCTGATCGCCGCGCTCGACAGCGGCCAGCTCGCCGGGGCGACGCTCGATGTGTTCGACGTCGAACCGCTGCCGGCCGGGCACGCGTTCTGGCACCATCCGCGCGTTCTGATTACCCCGCATGTGGCCAGTCTGACCAGCGTGGCGACCGCGGCGATCCTGGTGGTGGAGAATCTGCGGCAATGGCGGGCGGGCGGGGCGCTGCTCAATGTCGTGGATGTGCAGCGCGGCTACTGAGCAGCGCGCTGCGCGCGATTGCGGCCAGCCGTCGCTTCTTCCGGCGTATCGAGCAAACGATCAGGTCGATCGGTCATGGCGGATGGTCCGGGTGGCCTGGCCGAACGGTTCGTCGGCGCCAAGATTCTCGACATCAGCCGCGACCACTGGCTCGGCGATCAGACCAAGCTCGAAGCCCTGGTGCGCTTCACCGACGAGGAGTTGAAGCACCAGGAGCTGTTCCGCCGCGTCGAGCGCCTGACTGCCGCCGGCAGGCCGGATGGAGGGCTGAGCCAGCGCAGAAGCGGTCGAGGCCGCTCGGCTTCCTGGCCCAGCCTAGCCGCCGGTCGCAGTGGACCGGCGCAGTCAGGACGTCAGCAACTCGGCTTTGAAGCGCTCGATGAAGCGGGTGGTTGCCCGTCCCGCCACGAACTCCGGGTGCGCGAGTACGCGCTGCAGGAACGCGAGGTTGGTCTCGACGCCTTCGATCCGGCTTGCGGCGAGTGCGGCCTGCATCGTGGCCAACGCCGCGGGCCGATCGTCAGCGTGCGCGATCACCTTCGCGATCATCGGATCGTAGAAATGGGTCACCGGGTCGCCCTCGTGCACGCCGGTGTCGATGCGCAGCCCGGCATCCTGCGCCGGTAACGCGAAGCGCGTCAGCGTTCCGGTCGACGGCAGGAAGTTCTTCGCCGGTCGTTCGGCGTAGATCCGGCATTCGATCGTGTGCCCGTGCGGCGTGACCCCGGTCTGGGTAGCGAGCGGCAGCGGTGCGCCCGCGGCCAGCAGTATCTGCATCGCCACGAGATCGAGTCCGGTGTTCATCTCGGTCACCGGGTGCTCGACCTGGATGCGGGTGTTCATCTCGAGGAAGAAGAACTGCCGGGTCCGCGCGTCGACGACGAACTCGATCGTGCCGGCACCCCGGTAATTTTCCTGTTCGACCAGGCGCACCGACGCCTCGAACATCGCCGCGCGCGTGGCGGCGTCGACCCCCGGCGCAGGACTCTCCTCGACCACCTTCTGGAACCTGCGCTGCACCGAGCAATCGCGCTCATGCACGTGCACGCCGCGACCGTCGCCGAAACCGAACACCTGCACTTCGACATGGCGGGCTTCGTCGATGAACCGTTCCAGATAGATCGTACCGTCGCCGAACGCGCGCGCGGCCATCGACTGCGTCGCGGTCACCGCGGCCGCCAGGTCTTCCGCACGATCGACGCGACGCATACCGATGCCGCCGCCGCCCGCCGCGGCCTTGACCAGCAGCGGATAGCCGACGTCGACGCCGGCCGCCTCGAGCCCTGCGACGGCCTCGGGTGAGAAGCGCTCGCTGCCGGGCAACACCGGTACGCCGGCAGTGCGCGCGAGGCGGCGTGCACATTCCTTGTCGCCCATGTCGTCGATGCTCTTGGGATCCGGCCCGATCCAGCGCAAGCCGGCAGCTTCGACCGCACGCGCGAACTGCGCGTTCTCGGAGAGAAAGCCGTAGCCGGGGTGCACCGCATCGGAATCGGTTTCGCGCGCTGCCGCGAGCACGCGCTCGGCGAGCAGGTAGCTCTGCGTTGCCGGCGCGGGCCCGATCAGCACCGACTGGTCGGCGAGCGCGACATGTCGCGCGTTCGCGTCGGCTTCGGAGTGCACGGTCGCCACCGCGAGCCCCAGCGTCCGGCAACTGCGGATCACGCGACAGGCGATCTCGCCGCGATTGGCGACCAGGACCTTGCGCACGCCGTATCGGCCCAGGCCGCCGCTCACTGGCTGGTCGGCCACGCACGCATCAGATGCTGACCGATGCCGCCCGAGCGGCGCCGCCGGTAGACGTCGAACATCTCGATCAGGTACTGGCGGGTCTCCTGCGGCTTGATCACGTTCTGCGCCGAGTACATCGAGGCGAGGTCCCAGACCTCGCTGTCCTTCGCGATGTCGGTGAAGGCCGCGTCCCATCCAGCGTCGCCGGGCGAGATGCCGTGGACGATGCTGGTCGAAGCGGCCGGGTCCATGAAGCTGATCTCGGCGCCGGGCCAGGCGATCATCTCGTCGTTGTTGCGCCCGCCGCCCATCGCGACATACGCGCGGCCGTAGGCCTTGCGCGCGAGCACGGTGATCGTCGGCACGGTGACCAGCGAGGTCGCGTTCATGAAGTTCATGATGAAGCCGGGCGCGCCGCGACGTTCGGCTTCGAGCCCGACGACGAACCCGGGCGTGTCCATGAAGCGCACCATCGGGATGTTGAACGAATCGCACAGCACGGTGAAGTCGATGATCTTGCGGATCGCGTCGACGGTCAGGGCGCCACCGGCCGAGTGCGGATTGTTGGCGATCACGCCGACCGTGCGCCCGGCCAGGCGCGCGAGTGCGGCCACCGCAGACTTGCCGAAGCGCGGCTTCAGCTCGAACAGGCTGTCGCTGTCGAAGATCACCGCGAGGATCGCGCGCATGTCGTAGACCTGGGTGCGCTTCTCAGGCAGCAGGTCGAGGATGCGTTCCTGGTCGGTGCCCGAACCCGGCGCGATGTCGTGCACCGGCGGCGCTTCCATGTTGTGACCGGGCATGTACGACAGGAAGCGGCGCAACGCCGCCATCGCTTCTGCATCGGTATCGACGATGCAATCGATCAGCCCGGTGGTGTCGGCATGCAGCCGCCACCCGCCGAGTTCCTCGAGATCGACCTTCTGGCCGACCGCCATCGAGACCAGGCGCGGGCTCGATACCGACATGATCGAGCCTTTGCGCATCACGGCGAAATCCGCGCAGCAGCACATCCACGCCGACGATCCGAACGCGGTATCGAGTGCGGCGGCGGCCCAGGGGTTGTCGCGGGTGCGACGAAACTGCTGCGGATCGTTGCCAAGCAGGTTGCCCATCCCTTTCGCGCCCATCGTGTCGGGCATCCGCGCGCCGGTCGATTCGCCGACGTGGACGAACGGCATCCCGCATTCCATCGCGGTGCGTCGTACGTGACCCATCTTCTTCGAGTTCGTCGCACTGGTCGATGCGCCCTTCACCGTGAAGTCGTTGACGACCACGCCGACCTCGCGCCCGTCGATCCGGCCGAAGCCGACGATCTTGCCGTCGCGCGGCGTCTTGTCGCGGTCGGCCGCGAACACGCTCGACTCGCCGAGCAGTCCGGACTCGCGGAAGCTGCCCGGGTCGACCAGCAGCGCGAGCCGTTCCTCGGCGTTCAGCTGTCCGCGCGCACGCCGCTTCTCGAGCTTGTCGGTGCCTCCCATCGAGCGCGCGCGCGCGCGTCGACGATCGAGTTCAGTGTGCAGTTCCTCATGCGCGGGCATTGCAGTCCTTTCCGGAAACATCGCCGTGCTGCCGATCAGTCGAAGCGCGCACGGGTCGTCCTCTGCAAAGGCGCCTCCCACGTGGCGCAGTTTGCGCGACCGCGCGCTGCACGCTGGCCACGCGGCGCCGACGACGTCACGCGAGCGAAGAGTCGACACGCCCTGGTTCGACGGGGTTATTGTGCATGATTGTTGACAATCCGGTAGAAACAGACAGCGCGATTGGGTAAGCTGACTGCATCAGAAGCGCGCGGGCAGGAATGCGCCGACACGCACGCCAGAGGAGCAAGTCGTGCCCTTCGAAAAGCTGATTGACGAACTCGGCCGGAAAACCGCCGAGGCGCTCGCGATGGGTGGTGCGGAAAAGCTCGCCAGGCGTCACGCCGAAGGATTGCTGAACGCGCGCGAGCGCATCGACCACCTGATCGATCCGGGAAGCTTCATCGAGTCCGGACTGTTCGCGCGCAGCAACCGGCCCGAGGTCAAGCACAAGACGCCGGCCGACGGCAAAGTCGCCGGGTTCGCGCGTATCGACGGGCGGCCGGTCGGCGTCGTGTCGAACGACTTCACCGTGCTCGGTGCCTCGTCCGCGGTCATCAACATGAAGAAGATCAAGCACGTGAAGCAGGCCGCGTCGAAGCGCGGCATGCCGCTGGTGTTCCTCGGCGAGTCGAGCGGCGCGCGCATGCCGGACCGGATGGGTGCGGCCGGCCGCGCGATCATCGCGCAGGACCCGACCGAGTATCAGCGTCTGCGTGAAAGCCCGTGGGCCTCTGCGCTGCTCGGCCAGTGCTACGGTTCGTCGACATGGTATTCGGCGATGTCCGATTTCGTCGTGATGCGCAAGGGCGCGATCATGGCGATCGCGAGCCCCAGCGTCACGTCGATCGCGATCAATCGCCCGATCGAGCCGGAGGAACTCGGCGGCTGGAAGCTGCTGACGGGGGTATCGGGCCTCGCCGACCTTGCGGTCGACACAGACGAGCAGGCGCTGGCCGCGATCCGGCGCTTCCTGTCCTATATGCCCAGTCATCACGCGCTGCCGCCCCCGGAGTGCGCGGTCCCGCCGGGTTCGGACGACGCGTGCCACAACCTGTTCGATCTGCTGCCCGAGTCGCGCAGCCAGGTCTACGACGTGCGCAAGGTGATCGCCGCGATCGCCGATACCGGCTCGTCGTTCGAACTGAAGGAACGCTACGGCAAGTCGGTGGCGACGGTACTCGCCCGCTTGGACGGCAAGACCGTCGGTTTCATCGCGAGCAACCCGATGTTCAAGGGCGGTGCGCTCGATGCCGATGCGTGCCAGAAGGTCACGAGTTTCATGGTGCTGTGCGACTCGTTCAACGTGCCGCTGGTGTTCCTGGTCGATGTGCCGGGGTTCCTGATCGGGGTCGAAGGCGAGATCCGCGGCATGCCGGGCAAGGTGATCAACTGGATGAACGCGCTGTCGCAGGTGACGGTGCCGAAGGTGACGGTGATCCTGCGCAAGAGCTATGGTCAGGCATACATCAACATGGGTGGCGGGCGCAACGCCGATGAACTCGCCTGCTGGCCGATGGCGGACCTGGGCTTCATGGACGCGGCCGTATCGGTGAACGTGCTCCACGGCGTCAAGTTCGAGGACGATCCGGAACGGTTCAAGGTGCTCAAGGCCGAGATCGAACGCGATACGTCGGCATGGGGACTGGCCGAGTTGTTCGAGGCGCAGAATGTGATCGATCCGCGCGATACGCGCGAGTATCTGATCCGCACGCTCGAGGTGCATCGGCTGCGCCTGAGTGGGGGGGTCGGCCAGCATCTGCTGCGTAACTGGCCGACGAGTTACTGAACGCGGGAGGGCGAGTCGTGGCTCGATACCTCGCAGTGCTGCTCTCCGGTGTCGTCGTTCAGATCGCGGCGACGCCGGCGTTCGCGCAAATCTGGCCGTCGAAGCCGATCCGGCTGATCGTCCCATTCACGCCCGGGGGAAACACCGACATCCAGGCGCGTCTGATCGGTCAGCATCTCGCGCACGAGTTCGGACAGCCGGTGCTGATCGAGAACCGGGGCGGAGCCGGGGGCACCGTCGGTGTGGCGGCCGTCGCCAAGGCGCCGCCCGACGGCTACACGATCGTGTTCGCCTCGTTCGGCAACATCCTGGTGGGCGCGAGCCTGTACCCGAATCTGCCCTACGATCCGCTGAAGGACTTCGAGCCGATCATCCTGGTCTCGGAGCCGGCGGGCATGCTCGTCGTGCACGTGTCGCTGCCGGTGAAGACGGTGCGCGACCTGATTGCGCTGGCGCGCGCGCGACCGGATGCGCTTGCCTACGGCTCGGCCGGCAACGGTACCTGGAATCATCTGTTCGCCGAGCAGTTCAAGTCGTTGACCGGAACGCGCATCGCACATGTGCCGTATAAGGGTGCCGGGCCGGCGTTGACGGACCTGATCGGCGGGCATATTCAGGTCATGTTCGCCCCGTTCCCGTCTGCCCTGCCGCAGCTTGCGCAGAAGCGACTGCGCGCGCTGGCGGTGACCGGCGCGCAGCGTTCGGCGGCGGCACCGGACGTGCCGACCGTGGCCGAGTCCGGCTTGCCCGGCTACCAGGCGGCGAGCTGGTTTGCGATCCTGGCACCGGCGGGGACCCCGAAGCCGGTGATCTCGCGGTTGAACACCGAAATCAATCGCGCGCTCGCCTCCCCCGAGATGCGCAGGACCTTGGCCGCCGAGGGCATCGAGCCCACCGGCGGCACCCCCGAGGAGGCGGCCCGCTCGATGCGCGAGGGTGCCGAGAAGTGGGGTCGGCTGGTGCGGGAACTGGGCATCCGGTTATGAGTCCGCCAGCTGCCCGTGCCGCGGCGATCGCGGCTGTGTGGATCGTGCGACACGAAGCGCGACCCCCGTCTGAATGGGCCGAACGGCCTGAGCAGGCGTAACGAACGAATGGCTTCCACGCAGAGCAAGCGCAGTGAAACAACGACTTCAGTCAACAAAGTCAACGCGCGTCTTCCGTGCAACAAGTATCCAGCCTTGTGCTTGATCCTGTTCACGTTCATGTTCGCGCCCGCCATCGCGGCGCTGATCGGGTTGGGGCTCTTTCTGAGCTACCTTATTCCACAACCGGGCGTACTCGCCATCGTGTGCTTCGCACCGGCGATGATCGCTACGCTCGTGCTCGGAATGTTGAGTGGCGCGACGGTCTGGCTGTTGGTCATGAGGCCCTTCGTGCCTCGCCTTATCCTTGCCGAGTTCTTCCAGGGCGGACCGCGTGTGCCGATCTTTTCCAGGCTTTGCGCAAGGATTTTCGACTGGATTCATCCCGATCCGTTGCGCTAGGCACTCAGAGCGGCTACGGGCTCGCGCGCAAGACATCGCGCCAGTCCGGATCACAGCGCGCGACGAGCTCCACCAAGCCCAGAGCCCCGGTCCAACGGTCAGGGCGGCCGTCACGATGCGACCGGAGACCCAAGCCAAGGTCGCCGCGCCGAGCAGCGCAACGATGCGCTCCGAAGCAGCGAGGAGCAAGGCCCCAGGAGCATTGCCTCGGCGACGTGACGGCGATGGTCGAAGCGTCCCCCCGTTGGGTCCGAAGGTTCGTAGAAGAGATTGCATCAATTGCATTCCGTCAGCGACAATCAAATTGAGCCAGCGCGGTCCGTCACGACGGTGCTACTCGCTACTTACCCCCATCGGTCGCCAATGCCGGCGGATCGCAGACGCTTCCTGCCGGCAACGCCGATAGCCAGAGATGCGGCAACGTTAACGCCAGACCTACTCCACGGCGTCGAACATCTCGTTCTTCTATTCGATGCGCTGGTCGATCGTCGCGAAGCTCGACCCTCACCTCCAGCGCCATTCGGCTGACGATGGAAACGTTGAAGTTACTTTCGCCCCGCAGGACCGGATTGAGCAGCTGACGATGCGGAATCTGGACTTCGCGGACAGGCGGGAGAAGCTCGCGACCTACGCGTGGGTCGAGTTGATCGCACCGGGCACCAGCAGCGTGCCGCGCCCAGACCGGCCGGTCCCTGCCGGATGACGGTGCGAGCGCGCCTTGCGGCCGCATTCCGTTGCCGACGCTTCCTTTCTTGCCTGTTCATTGGCGTCACGGCCCTCGCGTCGTGGGCGCCGCGAGGAGGAGGTCCGATCGATCTGCGCTGGGACGGCGGCGCGTACTACATCCTCGGCACCTCGCTCGCGGAGGGCGACGGCTATCGCATGCGCAGCGAGCCCGGCGGCATCGCCAGCAGCTTGCACCCACCGCTCGTCCCCGCCTTCGTCGCCCTACACGAGCTCGCGCTGCAGACCACGGATCCGGTCGTCGTCGGTCGGGCACTCAAAGTGTCGCTCGCGTTGGGCTCCGCCGCGTACGCGGTCGCCGTCTTCCTCCTGCTCAGCGCCAGCCTGCCACTTGCGCTCGCCGCCGGCGTCACGCTGGTCGCGCTGCTGCAGCCGCAGTACGTCTTCTTCTCGGGCACTCTCTACGCCGAAGGAGTGTTCGGACTGCTCACGGTGCTCTTCTTCGTAGTGCGCAAATGGCGGCGCGACGCCCTCGGCTTCGCCCTCTGCGCTGTCTGCGCGGTCCTGGCCTATGAGACGAGGACGGCCGGCATCGCATTGCTCGCAGCCTGGGTGGTCGATCACGCGCTACGCAAGGAAGGCAGGCGAGCGCTGATCGCGCTCGCCGTCTCGGCCCTCGTGGTGACGAGCTGGAACAGCTGGATCAAGGCGGTCGAGTCGTCGCCGGCCTACCAGCATCCTGCATACGCCTATCAGACGGAGGCCTGGCTCTACTACAACGTGAGCTATGCGCGCAATCTGCTGACGTACAGCGATCCCTTCTTTCCCGAGCGCGGGCTGCTGACCCCGAGCGGCTTTGTTCGCCGGGTAAAGTCGAACGTCAAGATCCTGCCGCAGAGCATCGGCCAAGCGGTCAGCGGCTGGTGGACGCCGCGGGAGCTCGCGGTTCCGCTCGGCGTGCTCGTCTCCGGCGGCCTGCTGCTCCTGCTGGTGCGGCGCGAAGTCGCCGTCGTGGTCTACGTGGCGCTCTCGTTAGCGGCGATCTGCGCGACGCCGTTCCAGGCGCATTTTCCGCGCTACCTGTTGCCGCTATACCCGTTTCTGGCCCTGGCGCTGTTCGAGCTCCTGGCGTGGCTGACGGCGCGTGTCCGGATGCGCTGGCCGGCGTTGCCGCCGGCGCTCGCGACCGTGGTCCCATGGACCGTGCTCGCCGTGGTCGCAGGCCGCGCATCCCTCGAAGCGCTCGAGCTGTATACGAAACACTACCAGCCGGTGTTGTACGTCCAGCAGGGGCGGCCGGTCAGCTACCGACTTTTCTATTACGGCCCAGGAGCAACGGATGTCGACGCTGCGCTCGACTGGCTGAACGGGCATGCGGCTGCAAGCGACGTGATCGCCACGGCCGACCCGCAGTGGGCCTACCTCAGGACCGGCCGGCGAGCGGTGCTGCCGCCGTTCGTGCTCGAAGGGCGAGAAAGCCAGCGGCTGATCGACAGCGTGCCCGTCAGCTACCTGATCACGTCGACCGACCCCGACGGCTACATGCGCTTCACCGCGCCGCTGCTCGCCGCCAACCCGCAGGCCTGGCGGCCGGTCTGGAGCGGCCCGAACGGCGTGGTCACGATCCACGAGCGCGTCGGCGCGCCACGACCCTGACCCTTCCTCAGCACTTCGTCCCATGAAGCCCGGCAAAGCAGCGCCCGCACGACGGCGATGATTGACCCCAGCACCACGGCACCTGGAGCTGGCCGGCGTGGCCTTCACAACGGGCTCGAGGTGTAGGTGATCAAGGAGCAGGCTGCGACGCGCCTAGCGAGATTTGCGCGGCGAGAATTCGCTGCGCTGAGGCCGAACGCTGCTTCAGCCGCGTGATCAACGCTTCCTCGCAGCCGCGCGCACTGGTGGCGGTGCGCGTTCTGCGAGCAGCGCGATTGCCGCGTCGCGCGACTCGTTGACTCGTTGGCGCGCCAGTTGTTCGGCGCGGGCGCCATCCCCGCGGCGGATCGCTTGCACCAGGTTCTGCCAGTTCTGCGCCGATTGACGGCGCCGCTTCAACGCGGACAATCCGAGCAACCGGTAGCGTTGGGTCTGGCGCACCAGCGACGCCTGGATGGTCTGCAGGTAGCGGCTGCCGGCGGCATGCGTCAGCAGCTGATCGATGCGTGCGATCGTGTCGACATAGGCCTCGCCCAGGGCCGCTTCGCGTGCGAAGCGCGCGAGCTTCTTCACCTCGGCCTCCAGCGCAGGGAGGATCCGCAGGCGTTCGCTACTCTCGGCGATCTGCCGATCGCGCAGCCCGTTCAGCAGCGCGCGGATATCGAACAGCTCGCGCACCTCGTCGACGCTGAGTCGCGTGACCTGCGCGCCGCGTCGGGGCAGGATCGTGACCAATCCGTCCTTCTCGAGCAGGCGCAATGCATCGCGCACCGGACCCCGGCTCACTTCGAACTCGGCGGCGATCGCCTGCTCCATGATCCGCTGCGTCGGGGGGTAGGCGCCGTTGGTGATCCGTTCGGCAAGGCACGCGGCGATCTGCTCGGGCAGCGACTGCGTCGGCGAATGGGTCGCGACGGGCGTCGAGGCTCGGGATGGCTGCGCGGCGGCGCGCGCGGCCGGTGATGCTTGCGGCATGGCGGGTCGGGTCCAGGCGGGGCGAGAAACGCTATCGCCGTCGTGTCTGATTGTCAACAATCGAGTTTTGACACCACCGATGGTGGACCCTACTATCGGTGACCTGCGAACAGGAGTCGATGGATGGCAAGGATCGAGATCAAGTCCGACATCACGGGCACGCTCTGGCAGCTCAGATCGAAGGTCGGCGACCAGGTCGAGGCCGGTGCCACGCTGATGGTGATCGAGTCGATGAAGATGGAGATTCCGGTGATCACCGAAGACGCCGGTGTCATCCTCGAGCTGCTCGTGAGCGAGACCCAGCCGGTGGCAGAAGGTCAGGTCGTCGCAGTCATCGACGGCTGAATCGCGTGAACTGGGCGGCCGAGATCGACGAACTGCACCGTCGCCGCAGACTCTCCGAAGCCTGCGGCGGTCCGACTGCGGTCGCGCGTCACCATGCGGCGGGCAAGCTGACGGTACGCGAACGGATCGATGCGCTGCTCGACGCCGACTCGTTCCGTGAAGTCGGCAAGCTCGCCGGGCGCGGCAGTTACGATGCGCACGGGGTGCTGGCCGCATTCGAGCCCGCACCGTATGTGATGGGTCTCGGCCGGATCGATGGCCGGCCGGTCGCGATCGGCGGCGAGGACTATACGATCCGCGCCGGCACCGGCTTCGGCTCCGACCGGCGCAAAGGCGGGCAGGGCGGCTTCATCGAAGACCTCGCGCATGCGTATCGGCTGCCGTTGATCAATCTGGTCGACGGCACCGGCGGCAGCGTCGATACGGCGCGGCGCAAAGGCTACACGGTCGTTCCCGGTTATGGGCAGGACGGCTTCGAGCGCTCGGTCGATCTGCTCGGCATCGTGCCGGTCGTGTGCGCGGTGATGGGGACGACCGCCGGGGGCCCGGCGATGCGCGCGATCCTGTCGCACTGGTCGATCATGGTGAAGGGCCAGGCACAGATCTTCGCCGCCGGACCGCCGGTGGTCGAGCGCGCGTTCGGCGTGAAACTCGACAAGGACGAACTCGGGGGCTCGCAGATCGCGGTCGATACCGCCGGCTCGATCGACAACGCCGCCGAAGACGAGGCCGATTGCCTGCGCCAGATCCGCCGCTTTCTTTCGTACCTGCCGCAGAACGTGTGGGAGATGCCGCCCCCTGTCGTGTGCGCCGACCCGGTCGATCGTTGCGACGACGCGCTCGCCGAGATCGTGCCGCGCTCGAGCCGGCAGGCCTACGATATGCGCAAGCTGCTCGGCATGGTCGTCGATCGCGATTCGCTGTTCGAGCTCCAGCCGACGTTCGGCCGGGCGATCATCACGGCGTTCGCGCGCATGAACGGCAAGCCGATCGGCATCGTCGCGAGCAATCCGATGGTCGGCGGCATCGTCGACGCACGCGCGGCACGCAAGCAGGGACACTTCGTCGAACTGTGCGACACGTTCCATCTGCCGATCGTGTTCTTCGCCGATGTCCCTGGCCTGATGGTCGGCGTCGCGTCGGAGTCCGAAGCGATCCTGCGCGAGGGTGTGCGCGCGCGCTACATCGGTCTGCAGGTGAGCGTGCCGGTGTTCTCGGTGATCGTGCGCAAGTGTTACGGCGTCGCCGGTGGCGGGTTCATCGATCGCGGCGGGCTCAACTTCAAGATTGCGTGGCCGTCGGCGCAGTGGGGTTCGCTGCCGGTCGAAGGCGGGGTCAAGGCGGCCTATCGTCGAGAGATCGAAGCGGCGGACGATCCTGCCCGGCGCGAGCAGGAAATCGAGAGCGAGCTGCGCCGGCTCGCCTCGCCGTTTCGTACGGCCGAGGCGTTCGCGATCGAAGACCTGATCGATCCGCGCGAAACACGGCCGTATCTCTGCCAGTTCATCGATGCGCTGCAAGGCCGGCTGCGCAGCGATCTCGGGCCGAAGTCGAAGGTCGGTGTGCGTCCCTGAAGCCAGTCGAGGAGCAGCAGATATGCCGCGAAAGGAGATCGAAGGCGATTGGGTGATGGGCTGGCCCGATCGCAAGCGTGCGACGATCAACGCCGGGAAGGATGCGCAGGGGCGGGTCATCAACGGCCGCGCGCCGATCACCGAGCTCGAAGGCCTGATCACGCCGACCGATGCGTACTACGTCGTCAATCAGCTCGACGTGCCCGACCCGGTGCATCCGGACGACTGGGTGCTGACGATCGACGGGCTCACCGAGCGCCCGATCGAGCTGTCGCTGCGCGATCTGCAGAAGCTGCCTGGGCGCACCATGCGCGCGGTCACCGAATGTGCGGGCAACGACGCCGGTTTCTTCGACTGGCAGCGCAGCGGTGCGAAGAAGCCCTCGCGCATCAATCAGCAGGACATGCAGAAGCGCGCGTCGATGCGGGTCAACAACGAGATGCCGTCGACCGAGCAGATCGGCTCCGAATCGACGACGACCTGTGCGATGAGCGCCGGCGAATTCACCGGCGTGCCGCTTGCCGAAGTGCTGCGCAGTGCGGGGCTCAAGCCCGCTGCGCGCGCGGTGCGTCTCGAAGGCTACGACCGCGGGCAGCCCGACCTGTCGGTGCAATACCGATCGCTCGGACGCTCCGACATCGCGCTCGTCGACCCGGGCGTCATCAACTACGAGAAGGGGCTGCCGATCGACAAGGCCCTGCATCCGGATACGCTGCTCGCCTGGTCGATGAACGGCGAATACCTGACCCACCTGCACGGCGCGCCGGTGCGCGCGGTGGTGCCCGGGTGGTCGGGCAACTGGTGGGTCAAGTGGCTGCAGCGGATCGAAGTGATGGACCATGTGCCGCAGTGCTACTACCAGCATCATTATTTCGTCTACGGCGACTCGCCCGAAGACCCGGACAAGAAGCCCATCATGGCGATGGGCGTGCGTTGCATCGTGATCGATCCGCTCGATGAAGATTCGCCGCTCGAGCGTGGATCGCACAAGATTCGCGGCCTCGCATGGAGCGGCGAAGGGGCGATCCAGCGCGTCGAGGTCAGCGTCGACGCCGGGCAGTCGTGGCGCGACGCGCACCTAGAAGAGCCGCGCGAGCGCTGGCTGTGGGTGCGCTGGTCGCTGCTGTGGGAAGTCGACGCACCGGGCGATTACGTGATCCTGGCGCGGGCGACCGACGAGACGGGCCGCGTGCAGCCGCAGATTCCGTGGAACTTCCAGCGCAAGCACTTCGACGGCATCGTGCCTACCGAAGTGCGCATCGCCTGAGCGCGCGGCGCTTCGATGCATATCGCGGTCTGTGTCAAGCATGTGCCGAGTCCGGACGCTGCATTCAGCATGTTCCGCATCGACGCCGCGGCGAAGAACGTGGTTCCGGTCGACGGACTTCCCTGGGTGATGAGCCCGTTCGACGAACAGGCGGTGGAGGCGGCACTGCGCATTCGCGACGCGCATCCGGGCACGCGGGTGACCTTGCTCACGCTCGGCGCCGACGCCGCGCGCAACACGCTGCGGCACGGTCTCGCGATGGGCGCCGACGATGCCGTGCTGCTGGTCGACCCGGCCTTCGACGACGGGGACAGCTACACCACCGCGCTCGTGCTGGCGCGCGCGCTCGCCACGATCGGGCCGGTCGACCTGGTGCTCGCGGGACGGCAGGCGGCCGACTTCAATGCCGGGGTGGTCGGCGCGGGTCTGGCTGAACTGCTCGGCCTGCCGATCGTCACCTTTGCGTGCGAGGTGCGGATACAACACGCGGCCGACGCTGCGACGGCGCGGGTCACGCGCGTGCTCGACGACGGCTGCGAAGTCGTCGACGTGACGCTACCCGCGGTGGTGACGGTCTCGAACGAACTCGGTGCGGCGCGGGTGC
>JACMMK010000377.1 GCA_014379045.1 Burkholderiales bacterium | reverse complement strand
CCCCGGTACGCGCAACGGATCGATCACTGCATCGTCCTGCAGGAAACCCAGCCGCTCTTCCGAGCCGTCGAACCACGTCAACACTTTCATCGATCGCTCTCCGTCGTATTTCTGCGCGGCGAACCGCGTTACTCGATCTTGCCCATGCGCTTGACCACCTCGGCGAGCCGCTTCGCATCGCGCTCGAGGAAGGCATCGAACTCTGCCCCCTGCAGGTGCAGGATCGGCGTTTCCATCGTCGTCATCGCCTTGCGGAACGTGTCGTCGGCGACGGCGTCGCGCGTCGCCGCACGCAGACGCGCCAACACGTCGGTCGGCACGCCCGCCGGCGCGAACAACGCAGACCAGATGTAGAACTCGGCGTCATACCCGAGTTCACGCATCGTCTG
Source organism: Burkholderiales bacterium (assembly GCA_014379045.1). Taxonomy (GTDB): domain Bacteria; phylum Pseudomonadota; class Gammaproteobacteria; order Burkholderiales; family CAIKXV01; genus CAIKXV01. The sequence continues at coordinate 11,831 of JACMMK010000377.1, read as the reverse complement.
CAGCTCGGGGAATGCCTTCAACCGCTGCGCGCCCCACGAGCCGAGCACGCGAACTTTACCCGCCTTCAGGTGCTGGCTGGCGACACCGGGGGCCTGTGCGGTGACTTCGACCTGGCCGCCGAGCAGCGCGGTCATCGACGGCCCGCCGCCACCGAACGGCACATGCAGCAACTGAACGCCGGCCGCCTGCCACAGCATCTCCATCGCGACATGCGTCGCGCCGTAGATGCCCGAGGAGCCGAAGCTGATCCGCGCCGGCCGCTCGCGCGCATCCTTGACCAGGTCGGCAACGGTCTTCCACGGACTGTCAGTGCGCACGAGCAGCACCGTCGGGTCGGCAGAGATCAGCGCGATCGGTACGAACTGGTTCAGCGTGTACGACGGCGCCCGGCCATTGACCCGGTCCGCCTCGGGAATCACGACGATGCTGGAGAGCGCCATCATCACGGTGTAGCCATCCGGCTTCTGCTTCGCGGCATACGCCATGCCGACGCCGCCGCCGGCGCCGGGACGGTTCTCGATCAACATAGGCTGCCCGAGCGTCTTCGCCATCGTCGCCGTCAACGGGCGCGCCGTGATGTCGGCGATGCCGCCGGGGGCGAACGGCACGATCACGGTGATCGGGCGGGTCGGGTACGCCGTTGCCGGCTGCGCATGTACAGACGCTGCGAGCGCGGCAAGGCCGATGAACGCGGCAAGCGCCGCGCCGGTGCGAAGCGGTTGGATCACGAAGCTCCTCCAGTCATTGCCAGGGCGGACTCAGGCCGCCTCGATTTGCTGTACGCGGTCGCTGCGATCGTGCGCGCGTGGACGCCGACGAATGCGCGCAGGGCGACGCGGAGAATCTGCGACCGCACTGCGCGGTGCCGAGTGTCACATATTTCCAGCTGCCTACGCACGGACAGACCGGGTCGCGCACGGTCATGGTCGGTCGCGGCGATGAGCGGCGCGCGACAACATCATCCCGCAGCGCCTTGTCAATCCGGTGGGATCACCGAACCGGGTTGCATTGACCGAGTCAAACCAGCTCTTTCACTTACCCGGTCGAGTCTTACGACGCGCGAACGAGCAGACAATCAGCAGTCCCGCCAACATCAGCGCGTGCGAGCCGGGAATCGGTATCGCAGCGGTCGGCACAAAATCGAAAAACGCCTGCGAGCTGGAGCGCCGCGCCGGAGCTCCAGCTTCCGGAATTGCACTCGCCCGAAGGTTTTCCAACCGGATTCCAAAGGTATAGCTGTGTCCTAGAGTCAACCCCTGGCTGAACGCCATCGGCAGGACGAAGCTCGTGGCCGTCGGCGACGGCAATTCCGCAGCGAAAAGCATATTCGCATTGGCGGCGACATTGAAATCCTCGCGGTCGTAGACAATGAATTGGGAACGATCCAGCGTGAGCCCCGCGGGGATCACAGGAAGATTCCAGGAAAACACCAGATTGGTGCCCGCTCCGGCAACACCCAGGTTGAAGGCGAGGGGCATCAACGCGACGTCTCCGATCGCAGCCACGCTAACGGGCGTGGAGTCGGGACCATTTCTGAACACCATGTTGACGGGTAGCAGGGCCCGGGCAGGCGTGTAGTCGGCCGACCCGGAAAATTGGTTCGGCGTGGTCGTCCGCGGATTGAACGGCAGGTTAGCGGTGCCCCCCCCACCGAATGCCCGCGTCGCCGTGGTACCTGAATTGCCATTCGGGACCACGGTGTTGGCTCCGTAGATGAGACGATCACCCATCTGTAGGCCGACGCCATTGACGCCGCGGTTCTCGCGAAAATAGAACTCGCCTGTCGTGACGACGGGAGCAGCACAGGCCACGCCGACCTCGAGCAGAAGTCCCGCGGTCACAGCGCATAACGTTCTTGAGATCTTCATCCCGTGCTCCCGGCGAAAGGCACAGCAAGAAAGAACATTGTCAACGAAGCATTGCACGAAAATCATGCTATCCGACAAACCGTCTGCACGCTAGGCGGGCCCTGCGGTTGTCTCCGAATGTTCACGAAGCCGTTGCCTTGATGCGTTCGAGGATCGAGCGCTCCGAAACGCGCTCATCCCGCGCTCAGCGATTCGGCAGACCCAGGCTAAACAGTGCCGCCTCGACGATCGACTTTGCATCGACCCCGAAGAACGCGCGCAGCGCCTTCCGGGTATCGCTGCGTCCGAAGCCGTCGGTGCCGAGTGTCACATACGGTGCCGGTATCCAGCCGCGCACCAGATCGGGTAGGGCGCGCACGTAGTCGGTCGCTGCGACGACCGGCGCGTCGCCGTCACCGAGACTGCTGGCAATCCACGGTTTTCGTTGCTCGTCGGGATGCGCGCGATTCCATGCATCGCAGGAGAGCGCGTCGCGCCGCAGTTCCGTAAAGCTGGTGACGCTCCAAACTTCGGCATGAACCGCATGGCTCGCTTCCAACGTGCTGGCCGCCTCGATCACCTCACGCAGAATAGTGCCGCTGCCGAGAAGGCGCACCGACCTCGCACCCGGCGCGCCGTTGCCCGGTCGTACCCGATACATCCCACGCACGATGCCCTCCTCCGCGGCTTCAGGCAGCGCGGGCTGCACGTAGTTCTCGTTCATCACCGTCACGTAGTAGAAGACGTCTTCCTGCGCTTCGAGCATCCGGCGCAGGCCCTCGCGCACGATCACCGTGACCTCGTAGCCGTAGCAGGGGTCGTAGGCGATGCAGTTCGGATAGGTCGAGGCGAGCAGGTGGCTCGACCCGTCCTGATGCTGCAGCCCCTCACCCGACAACGTCGTGCGTCCGGCGGTCGCGCCGATCAGGAAGCCGCGCGCGCGCATGTCGGCCGCTGCCCAGATCAGGTCGCCGATGCGCTGGAAGCCGAAGATCGAATAGAACGTATAGAACGGCAGCATCGGCAGGCCGTGGGTCGAGTAGCTGGTCGCAGCCGCGAGCCAGGACGAGATCGCCCCCGCCTCGGTAATCCCCTCTTCGAGGATCTGTCCATCGCGCGCCTCCTTGTAGTAGACGAGCTCGTCGCGATCCTCCGGCTCGTAGAGCTGTCCGACCGCTGAATAGATCGCGACCTGGCGGAACAGCGACTGCATGCCGAAGGTGCGCGCTTCGTCGGCGACGATCGGCACGATGCGCTGGCCGAGCGCGGAATCCTTCAGCAACTGGCCGAGCATCTGCACGAACGCCATCGTCGTCGACTGCTCGCGCCCGCCCGAACCCTCGAGCAGCCGGCTGAAGGTCGCAAGCGCTGGCACCGGCAACACCGGGGCCTGCGCCACACGCTGCGGCAGGTAGCCGCCGAGCGCCGTACGCCGCGCGTGCAGATAACGCATCTCAGGGCTGTCCGGATCGGGACGATGGAACGCGAGCCGCACCACGTCTTCCTTCGTGATCGGCAGCGCGAAGCGTTCGCGAAATGCGAGCAGGGCCTCGTCATCGAGCTTCTTCTGCTGATGCGTACCCATCTTGCCCTGACCCCAGTGCCCCATGCCGTATCCCTTCTTGGTCTGGGCGAGGATCACGGTCGGCTGACCGCGGTGGCGCACCGCGGCGTGATAGGCCGCATGGATCTTGATCGGGTCGTGTCCGCCACGGCGCAGGCGGTCGATGTCGGCATCGGTCAGATGCGCGACGAGGCGCTGCAGTTCCGGATACTTGTTGAAGAAGTTCTCGCGATTGAACGCGCCGTCGGTCGCCGCGTACTTCTGGAACTCGCCATCGACCGTTTCGTGCAGCCGGCGCAACAGGATCGCGTCGTGATCACGCGCGAACAGCGGGTCCCAGTCCGACCCCCAGAGCAGCTTGATCACGTTCCAGCCGGCGCCGGCGAACAGCCCTTCGAGTTCCTGGATGATGGAGCCGTTGCCGCGTACCGGGCCGTCGAGCCGCTGCAGATTGCAGTTGACGACGAAGATCAGGTTGTCGAGCCCGTCGCGCGCGGCGAGCGACAGGCCGGCGAGCGCTTCGGGCTCGTCCATCTCGCCGTCACCGACGAAGGCCCACACCTTGCGCCCGACCGTCGCGAGCAGCGAGCGATCGTCGAGGTAACGGAGAAAGCGCGCCTGGTAGATCGCGTTGATCGGCCCGAGGCCCATCGACGCGCACGCGAACTGCCAGAACTGCGGCATCAGCCAGGGGTGCGGGTACGACGGCAGCCCGCGTCCGCCGGTCTCGCGTCGGTAGTGATCGAGCTGGTCTTCGCTGATCCGCCCCTCGAGGAACGCGCGTGCGTAGACACCGGTCGCCGAATGCGGTTGCAGGTAGACGACATCGCCGTCCTGCCCGGCACGGAAAAAATGGTTGAATCCGACTTCGAACAGATCCGCAGCCGAGGCATAACTCGCGATATGACCGCCCAGTTCCGGATGCGCGCGATTGGCGCGCACCACCATCGCCAGCGCGTTCCAGCGAATGATCGCCGACAACCGGTTCTCGATATCGAGATCGCCCGGATACTGCGGCTGGGCGTCGAGCGCGATCGTGTTCTGGTACGGCGTGTTCAGTACCGGCGGCAGCGGCACCTGCTTCGCGCGCGCGAGATCGAACAACTTCCGCAACAGGAACGTCGCGCGCTCAGGACCCTCGCGCGCGATCGTCTGCGCGAACGCGTCGAGCCATTCGCGGGTCTCTTCCGGATCGGCATCGGGCGGGGCGACGCGCAGGAAGGCGCGCGCGGCGAGGTCGGTCGGGTCGTTCATCGGTGCGCCCTCCTCCGGGCTATGGTGTAGATCGATGGTATCGGTCGAGGGCCGGCAGTTGGTGCCGAAGCGGGAGGTACGGGGGCTGTCCGGCGGCATATCATGCGGCCTCCACCTCTTGTTTCGATCGATCATGCCGAAGCCGTCGCTCGACGCCACCGACCTGCGCATCCTCGAGCGCCTGCAACGCGACGCCCGCATCTCGAATATCGACCTGGCGCAGGCGGTCAACCTGTCGCCGTCGCCGTGCCTCGCGCGGGTGCGCGCGCTCGAGGCGAGCGGCGTGATCGCGCGCCATGTGACACTGCTCGACCCGGCGACGGTCGGCCTCGATGTCACCGTCTTCATCCAGGTCGCGCTCGAGAAGCAGGTTGAAGGGATGCTCGATCAATTCGAGAAGGCGGCGCGCGAGCGGCCCGAGGTGATGGAGTGCTACCTGATGACCGGCGATTCCGACTACCTGCTGCGCGTGATGGTGCCCGACGTGCGCGCGCTCGAGCGGTTCATCGTCGACGTCCTGTCGCGCATGCCTGGCGTCGGCAACATCAAGTCGAGCTTCGCGCTGAAGCAGGTGAAGTACGAGACGGCGTTGCCGCTGCCGCAGCGCGCGGCGGCTCGCGTGTCTCCCGCAGCGCTGCGGGACGCGGGACCCGACGTGATCGACGCAAGTCGATGAGGCGGCAGACGCGGGGGTCGACCGCAGGGCCCGTGGCACGGGTCGGTGTGTGCGATCGAAGCGTGCGCAGGCGCGTCGCCCTGGTCCTAAGCGCTCTCGCATCGCCGTGGGTGGTCCGCTGCGCCACGAGTGCGGTGCTCGGTGTTGCGCTGTTCGCCACCGCGGGCGCCCTGTTGGCCCAGGCCGCCTCGCCCGATCGTCCGGTGCGCATCATCGTGCCGTTCCCGCCTGGCGGCATCAACGACACGATTGCGCGGCCGCTGGCCGAGCGCATGCGGTCCCTGCTCGGCAACATCGTGGTCGAGAATCGCGCCGGCGCGGGCGGCATGATCGCCGCCACCGCAGTGGCACGCGCCGAGCCCGATGGCCATACGATCCTGTTGGGCAGCGCCGCCACCCACCTCGTCGGGCCGCTGACCGCGACGGCGCCCACCTACGACCCGGTCAAAGACTTCAGGCCGGTCGCGATCGTCGCCGTCAGTGGACTCGCGATCTGCGTTCATCCGTCGTTGCCGGTCAAGACCCTGCAGGACTTTGTCGCGTTCGCACGTGCGCGGCCGAACCAGCTCTCGTACGCGTCTGCCGGCACCGGTTCGGCGACGCATCTGGCCGCTGAACTGTTCAAGTCGCTCGTGCGCCTGCCGTCGATAGCGCACGTGCCCTATCGCGGTGGCGCGCCGGCACTGGCGGACCTGCTGGGCGGCCACGTCCCCGTCGGCGTGCTCAACATCAGCAGCCAACTGATCGAAAACCATCGGACGGGAAAGATCCGGATTCTCGCAGTGACGACGGCAACCCGCGTCACCAGCGCACCCGAAATCCCCGCCGCGCGCGAGTCCGGGTTGCCGGCCATGGTCGCCCTCAATTTCGCCGGGCTGTTCGTGCCTGCCGCCACGCCGGCCGCCACCGTCGACAGGATAGCGGCCGCGCTGCGCGCCGCGCTGGCCGACCCGGTGATGCAGAAGCTGCTCGCCAGTTCCGGCCTGGAGCTGTCTGCAGACGATACCCCCGACAAGGCCCGGCGCTTCATCGAACAGGAGATTACCCGCTGGTCGCCCTTGATCAGGTCGCTCGGGCTGCAACCCGGCTGACCGCATCCAATCTCGCCGTGCCTTGACCTGGAGTATGGTGTGACACGCTGCTCCGCTTCGTGCCGTTTTCTCTCATGGCCAGGTCCATGACCCCAGCCCCGATCGACAGGAGATTCCGAGAATGTCCGTATCGCTGAAGCAGACGCGTATCGAATTGAACAACGCAGTGTTCTCGCTGCCCGACCTCGTCGCCAAGGCAGAGGGCTATTTCGTCGACGAAGGTGTCGACGTCGAACTGGTACTGCCGGAGCAGCGCAAAGCCATGCTCGCGGCGGCAGGCGCGCCGGTCAAGCAGCATTCCGCGATCGAATCGTTTCTGTGGCACGAGGGAATCGAGAAGGGCGAGTTCTCGGTTTATCACGCCTGCGAATGGGGTCAGATGCGCCGCACCCAGGACACCTGTGCCGGCGTCAAGGTCATCACCAAGCGTGCCGCCGTGTCCACCCAGGCGATCATCGTCCGCGGCGATTCGCCGTACAACGTTCCCCAGGACCTCGCCGACGTAGAAGTCGCGGTGAATTTCCATGCCGGCTCGCACTACATCACGCTCGGCATGCTGGCCGGCTTCATGAAGCCGGAACAGGTGAAGACCGTGCATATCGGCGTGCCGAACCAGCGCTTCAAGGCGGTGATGGACGGCCGCATTGCCGCGGCCGCAGTAATGGAGCCCTGGATCTCCGCAGCCGAGAAGCTCGGCTTCAAGGTCATCTGCGAGGCGTTCTACAACGGGCTGGAAGTCGCCGATCCGTCGGTCGATGCCGAACTGTTCGACGCGCTGCGCCGGGCCCATGTCCGCGCCGTCGACAAGATCAACCAGGACATCCGGCCCTGGCTGCATCACCTGACCGCGGAAGTGCCTGCCGACATCGTGAAACTGGAAACGTCGGATCTGCACCTGCCGCGGCTGCGCTACAACCATCCGGAGTTCTATGCGCCGGCCGAGTTCCAGCGTACCTACGATTTCATGGTCGAACGGGGTCTGATCAACCCCGAAAGCACGTTCGACAAACTGGTGGGCGGACGCGCTGCCGAGCTCGGCATGCGCACGCTCCCGCTGTCGTCCTAGCGGTGGACAACCTGCGTGCCGACCCGGATCTGAACTGAAGCCACCGGGGGCGGGCTCGGACGTCGGTGGCCTCGGCGCCCGCCCGTCCGCTCACGGCTCGGTCTGGCGCGCAGGCTGATGCGCCGAGGGCTGCCGCTGAAGCAGGTGGCGGCGTGACGTAGGCCATGGCAACGCGAGCGCCTTGGGCCGGATCCTTTCGCAGCGCCTGGGCTGCAGTCCCATAGCCGGGGCCGCGGGCGGACGGCAAGTCGCGACCCACGATCGCATCGTAGATCGCGTGAACAGGAGACAACATGGACATCCGGACCCTGGCCTTCGACACCGGTGGCACCGTGCTGGACTGGCACACCGGCGTCGTGAAGGCGTTCGAGCGCGTGGGTGCCCGCCGTGGCATCACTGCGCACTGGCATGTACTGGCCAATGATTGGCGCCGACGGACGATGAAGGGCATCGTCGGCCAGATGCGGCCGGACTTCCAGATGGACGACGTGCATCGGCGGGTGCTGGACGAGGCACTGGCCCACTTCGCGCTCGACGGATTCACGGCCGACGATCGCATCGAACTCGTGCACGCCTGGCACGCGCTGGACACCTGGCCCGACTTTCCGCCCGCCATGGCCGCACTGCGCGCTGCCCTGCCGGTCGTGTCCTTGACCATGCTTCCCACCGCGCTGGTGATCGACGTCTCCAGACGCAATGGCATCGTCTGGGACGCAGTCATTTCCTGCGAGATGATCGGCGTGTACAAACCGCACGCCGAGGCCTACCTCACCGCCGCGCGCTGGTTGAATCTGGCTCCGGCGCAGATCCTGATGGTGGCCTGCCACAACTTCGATCTCAATGCCGCGCATAAGGTCGGCATGCGCACGGCGTTCGTGCGCCGGCCTGACGAGTGGGGCCCGGAGGGCCCGCCCGACCCCCAACCGAACATGGCCTATGACTTCATCGTCGATGGCTTCGACGAGTTGCGGCGGTCGGTGCTCGCGCGCTTCGCCGGCGCCTGACGCCCTGCGCTTCAGGGCGCGCACGGTTCAAACGCCGATCGGGGGCACGAGAAACCGCGCCCCGAGGTGCCCCACCTTCACGTAAATCAGCGCGCCCTCGCTGCCGGTGAACGGCGTATGCCGGCTCGAGCGCGGGCTGCGCAGCCAGGTGCCGGCCGGGTACTCGCCGTGTTCGTCGCGGAACAGGCCCTGCAGCACCAGGATCTCTTCGCCGCCGGGGTGGCTGTGCGTACTGAAGCGCGTGTCCGGCGCCCAGCGCACCAGCGCCGTGCTGACGCCGTCGAACTCGTGCAGCGGCAGCACCCACAGGCCCGGCACCTGCCCCGGGCGCCAGGCGGTTCGCGTCGTGTCGATGCGCACCGGTTCGTCGTCACCCTCGGCGAACTGCCACAGCTTGACGAACAGCGTGCAGCCTTCGCGTGAGAACGGCGCGTGCGCAGTGCCCGGCGGGTTGCGCAAATAGCTCCCGGCGGGGTAGTCCCCATCCTCGTCGCTGAAGATACCTTCGAGCACCAGGAACTCCTCGCCGCCGCCGTGCGTGTGACGGGCGAAGCGCGAGCCGGCGTCGTAGCGCACGATGCTGGTCGCGCGCGCCACTTCGTCGCTGACGCGGTCCAGCCGGTGGCGGTGCACGCCCGGCTCAGGCGAGCGCTGCCAGCTGCCTGCCTCGGCGGGTGGCATGACCGCGCGTTGCTCGAAGTCGGCATTCAGGCAGGTCGTATTCATCGCGCGATTCCTCCGCCCGGCGTCCTACAAGTTGGGCCGCCCGGGTGCTTGCACTCGATGAGCCCGGCGGTGGCTTCAAGCCCTGGCAGGATCCAGGTGAAGACAGCGGCGGGTCCCGGGATGCCCACCGTCTGGTCAGTCCACCGATCCGTCGACCTTCGCGGCACGCTCAATCGGGTCGGGCGCCCGACTGCTTGACCAGCAGCGCGTACTTCGCGACTTCCTTCTTCAGGTAAGCCGTGAACTCGGCCGGCGGCATGAAGATCGCCTCGGCGCCGTCGCGGTCGAACGCGGCGCGCACATCGGGATGCGCGTGCACCTTGCGCAGCTCGTCGACCCAGCGATCGGTCACCGGCTTCGCGGTGCCGGTGGGCAGCCACGACCCGTACCAGATGTCGGTATCGAACCCGGGGAAACTCGATCCCATCGTCGGCACGCCCGGCAACGCGGCCGCCTCGCGCGGCGTGGTCACCGCGAGCACCCGCAGCTTGCCCGAGCGGATGTGCGGCAGCGCGCTGATGCTGGCGACGAAACCCATGTCGACCTCGCCCCCCAGCAGCGAGGCGATCACCGCGCCCGCGCCCTTGAACGGGATGTGCGTCAGATCGACGCCGGCAGTGATCTTGAACAGCTCGCCCGACAGGTGGCTCGTGGTACCGGTCCCGTTCGACCCGAAGTTGAGCCCCCCCTTGCGCTTCTTCGACAGCGCAGCGAGCTCTTTCGCGGTCTTCACCGGCACGAGCGGATGCGTGACCAATGTCAGTGGTGCACTCGCGAGAAAGGCGACCGGTTGCAGATCGGCGAACAGGTTGTAGTTGAGCTTCGGGTACAACGACACGTTCACCGCGATCGAGTTGGTGGTGAACATCACCGTGTAACCGTCGGGCGCCGACTTGGCCGCGATCTCGGCACCGACGTTGCCGCCCGCCCCGGCGCGATTGTCGACGGCGACGGTCTGCCCAAGCGATTCGGAGAGCCGCGCCGCGAACTGGCGCCCGATGATGTCGGTGCCGCCACCCGGTGCGAACGGCACGATCATCCGGATCGGCTTGACCGGAAACTGCTGCGCGTGCGCGCCGGCCGTGCAGAACAGCGACAGCGCGGTGAGCAGCGCGCGCAGCGTGGGCAACGAACAAGCATGACAGTGGAACATTTTCCAGGGCTCCGATTGCCGCGCGCCACGCCCAAGTCGCACACGCGACGGGCAGACGGCGCACGTGCCGGAATCGTACGGCAAGCCGGCGCTTGACGTATGCGCCAAGCACGGTGACGGCGCATCGGCTGACCGGCCCGGTGGCGCGCCATGCAGAGAGGCCAGCGCATCGTCGCGGACGAAATACCCGCGGGCGCTGGCTAAGGCACGCGCGGGCGCCCCGGGTCGAGCAGTATCGACCGGTCCACCTGCGAGATATCGGTCTTGCCGCAGAACGCCATCGTGATGTCGAGTTCCTTGCGGATGATCTGCAAACAGCGCGTGACGCCGGCCTCACCCATCGCCCCGAGTCCGTGCAGGAACGCGCGTCCGATCATCGTCGCCCTGGCGCCGAGCGCGATCGCGCGCAGCACGTCCTGCCCGGAACGGATGCCGCCATCGAACCAGACTTCGATGCGTCGCCCGCTCACCGCATCGACGATCGCCGGCAGCGCCTCGATCGTCGACGGTGCGCCGTCGAGCTGGCGCCCGCCGTGGTTGCTGACGATCAGCGCATCGGCGCCGGAATCCGCGGCGAGGCGCGCGTCCTCGGCATCCATGATGCCCTTGAGCACCAGCGGGCCGCCCCAGCGCCGCTTGATCCACTCGACATCGGACCAGTCGAGCGTCGGATCGAACTGCGCGCTGGTCCACGACGCGAGACTGCGCGTGTCGGCAACCCCGGAGACATGGCCGACGATGTTGCCGAACTGGCGGCGCGGCGTGCCGAGCATGTTCAGGCACCAGCGCGGCTTGGTCAGCAGGTTCAGCAGGTTCACCAGCGTCGGTTTCGGCGGTGTCGACAGCCCGTTCTTGATGTCCTTGTGGCGCTGGCCGAGGATTGTCAGATCGAGGGTCAGCACGAGCGCCGAACATTTCGCCGCCCGCGCGCGATCGATCAGGCGCTCGATGAAGGCGCGATCGCGCAGCACGTACAGCTGGAACCAGAATGGCTTGGTGGTGCGCGCCGCGACGTCCTCGATCGAACAGATGCTCATCGTCGACAGCGTGAACGGCACGCCGAACGCCTCGGCGGCGCGCGCGGCGAGGATCTCGCCGTCGGCCCATTGCATGCCGGTCAAACCGGTCGGCGCGAGCGCGACCGGCATTGCCACCGGTTCGCCGATCATCGTCGTCGCGAGTGAGCGATTGTCGACGTCGATCGCGACGCGCTGGCGGAACTTGAGCTTCTGCAGATCGGTCTGGTTCGAACGATACGTGGTCTCGGTCCAGGCACCGGAATCACAGTAGTCGTAGAACATCCGCGGCGCGCGCCGCTCATGCAGCACGCGCAGGTCTTCGATGTCGGTGATGACGGTCAAGGCGGTCCTCGGTCGGCGGGTGCACTGCGAGTATCGCGCGCGCCTGCGCGACCGGCCAGCCTCGTCGCGCCGCCGCCCGGGGACGGCT
>JACMMK010000042.1 GCA_014379045.1 Burkholderiales bacterium | reverse complement strand
GGCCGGCGCGCGTCCGTGCAGAGCACCGGCGCGGCTCGGCCCCGGGACGCGTGTCCATGCCAGTGCGCCGGGCGCACCGATCGTTGGTACGATCGGGCCTGCGCGAGAAAGAGCCGGCTGGGCGTCGAAACCGGCGGTCACATCCCTTGCGTGGGGCTATGTCCATGCGCCGAGTCACGCTCGACCGGCCCCGACCGAGAGGAGTTCGCCATGTCGATTTTCGCGCACCCCCCGTCTTCGCTGAATCCGGGTCCGATGGTCCGTCCCGCCGCGCGGGCACTCGACGCGGACGCGTCGGCACTGATCGAGGCATTCGGCCGTGTTCGTGCGCAGACGCTTGCGTTGGTCCTGGGGCTGACCGCGGAAGACTGCGCGATGCAGTCGATGCCCGATGCCAGCCCCGCAAAATGGCATCTGGCGCATACCACGTGGTTTTTCGAGGTGTTTGCGCTCGAGCGCTTCGAAAAGAACTTCACGCCTTACCATGCCGGGTTCCGCGTGTTGTTCAACAGCTACTACAACGGCGTCGGCGACAAGCACCTGCGCGCCGAGCGCGGCCTGGTGTCGCGGCCGGGGCTCACGACGATCCTCGAATACCGGCGCAACGTCGAGACGCGCATCCATGCCCTGTTCGCCGATTCGGCGGCGCGCACCCCTGCCGAGAACGCCGAACTGGCGGAAATCATCACCCTCGGTTTCGAGCATGAGCAGCAGCATCAGGAGCTGTTGCTGACCGATCTGAAACACCTGTTTTCGCGCAATCCGCTCGCACCCAGCTACCGGCAGGGTTGGCCGCTGGTGGCCCAGACCTATGCCTCGCGCGAATGGCTGCCGATCAGCGGCGGCCTGGTGGCGATCGGTGCCGACGCCGAAGGCTTTGCATTCGACAACGAGCGGCCGCGCCACCCGGTGTTCGTCGCGCCGTTCGAGATCGCGTCGACCCCGGTCACCTGCGGCGACGTGCTCGCCTTCATCGACGACGATGGCTATCGGCGCCCGGAGCTCTGGTTGTCGCTCGGCTGGGACACCGTCAAGCGCGAGGGGTGGCAGGCGCCGCTCTATTGGCAGCGCGATCGCGACGCGACGGGCACGGGGTGGCGGATGTTCACGCTGCGCGGACTGGCCGATGTCGGCGCCGACGTGCCGGCCGCGCATCTGTCGTACTTTGAAGCCGAAGCGATCGCGCGCTGGTCGGGCGCGCGACTGCCGACCGAGTTCGAATGGGAACTCGCCGCGAGCGACCAGCCGATCGAAGGGAACTTTCTCGAGAACCGCGTGTTCCACCCGATCGCCCTGTCGTCGCTGCCTGCGCCGGGCGAGCCCGCCCAGTTGTTCGGCGACGTGTGGGAGTGGACCCAGAGCGCGTATCTGCCCTACCCCGGCTACCGCATCGCCGAAGGCGCGATCGGCGAATACAACGGCAAGTTCATGAGCCAGCAGATGGTGTTGCGCGGCGGTTCATGCGCGACGCCCCGGCAGCACCTGCGCACCAGCTATCGGAACTTCTTCCCGCCGGAGGCGCGCTGGCAGTTTTCCGGTGCGCGGCTCGCACGCGACGTCGTCAGGTGATAATCGCGCCTCCCGACGGAGGCGTGTGATGAAGACCCAGGCTGCAATCTGCTACGCCGCTGGCGAACCCCTGGCGATCGAGACGGTCGACCTTGATGGACCGAAGGCCGGCGAGGTATTGGTCGAACTCAAGGCAACCGGCGTCTGCCACACCGACGAGTTCACCCGCTCCGGCGGCGACCCCGAGGGGTTGTTCCCGGCGATCTTCGGACACGAAGGTGCGGGGCTCGTCGTCGACGTCGGGTCAGGCGTGACGACATTGAAGAAGGGGGATCACGTAATCCCCCTTTACACGCCGGAATGCCGGCAGTGCAAGTCGTGCCTGTCGCAGAAGACCAACCTCTGCACGGCGATCCGCAGCACGCAGGGCAAGGGCTTGATGCCCGATGGCACCAGCCGCTTCTCGATCGGCGGGCGCATGGTGCATCACTACATGGGGTGTTCCACCTTCTCGAACTACACCGTGCTGCCCGAGATCGCGTTGGCGAAGATCCGTGAAGATGCCCCGTTCGACAAGGTTTGCTACATCGGATGCGGGGTCACGACCGGCATCGGCGCGGTGATCAATACCGCGCAGGTCGAGCCGGGCGCGAACGTCGTCGTGTTCGGTCTGGGCGGCATCGGCCTGAATGTCGTGCAGGGCGCACGCCTGGCGGGCGCGAACATGATCATCGGCATCGATCTGAACCCGGCGCGCGAAGCGCTCGCGCGCGAGTTCGGGTTGACGCATTTCGTCGATCCGACTGCCGTCGGCGGCGATCTGGTGCCGTATCTGGTCGCGCTCACCGACGGCGGTGCCGACTACAGCTTCGAGTGCGTCGGCAACGTGCAACTGATGCGCCAGGCGCTCGAGTGTTGCCATCGCGGTTGGGGGGTATCGGTCATCGTCGGCGTCGCGGGCTCGGGGCAGGAGATCAGCACGCGGCCGTTCCAGCTGGTCACCGGTCGCGTCTGGAAAGGGACCGCGTTCGGCGGCGCGCGCGGACGCACCGACGTGCCGAAGATCGTCGACTGGTACATGGCGGGCAAGATCCGAATCGATGAGCTGATCACGCATACGATGCCGCTCGCCGACATCAACCGCGCGTTCGAGCTTATGCACAGCGGCGAATCGATACGCAGTGTCGTGTTGTACGACTGATCGACCACGCAGGCGCGTCGACGTCGAGGGAAGGCGTCCGGCGGCGTTCTTTCCGGCATCGCGGACCCGCCTATCGTTGCAAGCCGCGCACCACCGCGTCCCCCATCTGCGCGGTCGTCGCGCTGCCGCCGAGGTCGGCCGTGAGCGCGTGGCGTTCCGCCATCACGCGACCGATCGAGTCTGCAATCAGGATCGACGCATCGGTCGCGGCGCGTAAGCCACGTTTGCGGCCGAGCCACTCGAGCAGCATCGCCCCCGACACGATCATCGCGAACGGATTCGCGATGCCGCGCCCGGCGATATCGGGCGCCGAACCGTGCGTCGCCTGCGCCATCGCCTGCGTCGCGCCGGCGCACAGGCCCGGCGCAAGACCGAGACCACCGACGAGCCCGGCGCCTTCATCGGTGAGGATGTCGCCGAACTGATTGGTGGTGACGACGACATCGTAGTGCTGCGGACGCATCACCAGCTTCATCGCGCAGGCGTCGATCATCGCCTCCTCGAAGGTCACCTCCGGGAAGTCGAGCGCCACCTTGCGGCACTCCTCGGCGAACATGCCGCAGGCGAGACGGAACACCGGTTCCTTGTGCATGGCGGTCAGCCGTCGGCGCGGCCGCGTGCGCGCGATCTCGAACGCTTCGCGCGCCACCCGGTTCGAACCAGGGCGCGTGATCACGCGGGTCGCGATCGTCACCGAATCGTTCGGGCGGAACTCACCCGTGCCGGCGGTGACGGTGTCGGAGGATTGCATGCCTTCGGTTACCTCGCGCACGAACACGATGTCGACATCCTGATGGATCGACACGACGTTCGGGTAGGACCGGACCGGCTTGATGCTCGCGAACAGGTCGAAGCGTTTGCGGATCGGCGGCATGATCCAGGTCGGATCATTGCGCGGGTAGGCGGCATGGCCGATCGGCCCCATGATCCATCCGTCGCAGTGTGCGAGCGCCGCGATCGTGACTTCAGGAAACGTGTGGCCGTGCTGCGCGTGACCATGGCGACCGATCGGCAGTTCCTGCCACGCGATCTCCAGCCCGGTCGCCCGCGCCGCGGCTTGCAGCACCTTCACGCATTCGTCGACGACTTCATAGCCGATATCGTCGCCCATCAGTATCGCGATCTCGAGCATCGTCGCCATCTCCGGGGCGCGTCGAACGTCGTTACGCATACGAGAAACGTCTTGCCTGCGCCGGTGAAGCTGCGTTGACAACACAGAGAATTTCGGCGAGTCTGACACGAGTGCGCACGACAGATGCGCAGCAGTGACGGTTCGCCGTTCAACGCGGCGCGCAGATAACTGGCAGAGCCAGAGCAATATCAGGAGGAGCCATGCTGACTCGCATGCTGGCGCAGCGGTTCATCGTCGCCTGTGCGTCGGTGGTCGCGTTGGGCGTCGCCGTCTTCACTTGCGCATTGACGGCACAGACGGCACGCGCGCAGTCTTATCCGGCGAAGCCGATCCGCATGATCGTCCCATTCCCGGCGGGCGGCGGCGTCGATTTCATCGGCCGTGTCGTCGGCAAGCACCTCGCCGAGCGGCTCGGTCAGCAGGTGCTGGTCGAGAACCGCGCCGGCGCCAACGGCATCGTTGGGCTCGAGGTGTTGAAGAACGCCGCACCCGACGGTTACACCATCGGCGCCGCGTCGCACGGTCCGCTCGCGGTCAACCCCAGCCTGTACCCGAAGCTGCCGTACGACACCCTCAAGGATTTCGCGCCGATCAGCAACATGGTGCTGTTCCCGCTGATGCTGGTCGTGCATCCGTCGTTGCCGGTGAAGTCGGTGAAGGAACTCATCGCTCTCGCACGGGCGCGCCCCGGCGAACTCACCTTCTCGTCACCGGGCAGCGGTAACACGGGCCACCTGGCGGGCGAACTGTTCAACTTCCTCGCCAAGGTCCAGATGCAGCACATTCCGTTCAAGGGCACTGCACCCGCCAACACCGCGGTGATCGCCGGCGAGGTGCAGGTGACATTCAGTTCGATTCCAAGCGTCATCCAGTTCGTGCGCGCGGGCAAGCTGCGCGCGCTGGGCGTCGGGCAGGCCGAGCGCATCCCGTCGATGTCGGAGTTCCCGACGATCGCCGAGGCGGCGATTCCGGGTTACGAGGCGTTCGCCTGGGGCGGTATGTTGGCGCCGGCGGGTACCCCGCGCGATATCGTCATGCGGCTAAATCGCGACATCGTCGCGATCCTCAACCAGAAAGAGGTCGCGGAAGTGCTGTTGAAGGAAGGCACGATTCCGGTGCCCGGCACGCCCGAAGAGTTCGGCAACTACATGCGCAGCGAGATCGAGAAGTGGGGCGCGATCGTGCGCAAGGCGAATATCCGCGGCGACTGAGCGCAAGTGATTTTGAAGGAGCACGACATGGACATGCCGAAGGCGAGGAACACGTCGATCGCCGAAATGACGACCTGCATCGCGCGCTTCGAATCGCTGCGCGGTTCGGAAGACGCATTCGTCGACAGCCGGCTCCCGGGCTGCCGTCGGCGCAAGATCAACCTGATCGGCAACGGCGTCGTCGAACGCACCGATCTGCCCGACCTGATGCCCAATATCCCGCTGCCGGCCCATGGCTTCAATCTCGGCATGATCCAGTGCGATCCTGGACAGGGCACCGCGCTTCACAACCACAAGACCGAAGAAGTGTTCATGCCTCTGGTCGGGCCGTGGGCGGTGACGTTCGTCACCGACGAAGGTCCGCAGGAGATCGTGCTGCAGCCGTTCGACACCGTGCATGTTCCGATCGGCATCTACCGCGGGTTTCGCTATGTAGGTGACGCACGCGGCACCTTGCTCACGATCATCGGTGGACCGGACTGCGGCAAGGTCGACTGGATACCCGAAGTGTATGCGCAGGCGGCTGCGGCCGGACTGGCGCGTGATGACCGGGGCAATCTGGTCGATCGCGTCGCGGCTGCCGGCTGAGGCACTGAGCCTCCAAAGTCGACGACGCAGACTCGGTGTCCCGAATACCTGATCCGCGTCTCGCGACGCGCGCTGGTCGAGCACGCCGCATCGAGGTATGCGCTGCCGGCGGCCGCACTGCGAATGCCGCGCGCGCAGCAGGCAACGTTGCCTGATCCGGTGGGGAACCACGATGCCTGAGCTCAGTGCCCAATTGCGGCGCACCGCGCTGGTCACCGGTGCCTCGTACGGTATCGGCGCTGCAATCGCCATTGCGCTCGCGCGCGACGGCTTCGATGTCGCCGTGTCCGAACTCGATACCCGTGCACTCGACACGGTCGTCGCGGCGATCGAAGCGCACGGCGTGCGCGCCCGACCGGTGTGCCTCGACCTGCGCCTGCAGGCGAGCATCGAAGCGGCGATGGCGACGGTGATCGACGCCTTCGGCAAGGTCGATCTGCTGGTCAACAACGCCGGCGTGACGCTGCGCAAGCCCGTGGTCGACGTGACCCGCGAAGAATGGAACGCGGTGATCGAGGTGAATCTCTCGGGCACCTTCTTCATGAGTCAGCAGATGGGCAGGCATCTTATCGGCACCGGGCGCAAGGGCAGCATCATCAGCATCGCCTCGACGCACGGTGTCGTCGGCGTACCGATGGTGTCGGTGTACGGAATCTCCAAGGCGGGCATCGCGCAGATGACGAGGATGCTAGCCATCGAGTGGGCGCCACACGGCATCCGTGTCAACGCGATCGCGCCGGGCACGACCGAGACGCCGACGCGTGCGCAGTCGCTGCGCGCGGACCCGGCACGCAGACAAGTACTGCTCGACCGTATTCCGTTCGGGCGTTTCTGCACCGAAGACGATGTCGCCGGGCTCGCGAGCTATCTCGCCAGCACCCAGGCCGACTACATCACCGGCCAGACGCTGCTGGTCGACGGCGGATTGACGGCCTACTGACCCGGTGTGATCGGGTCGTGGTTCGAATTTCGACCAATTCTGCAGGCTTACACTTCATTGGAAGAGACCTGCTCTTGCCTTCCGCGTCGCACAGTTGTTAGGATCAATCGACGCTTCGTCCCGATGCGCGATTTCGCGGGATGAACGGCAGCACACAAGACCTATAAGCAGAGCGATCGAGGGGGAAAGAACGATGACTACGACCACCGGTCCCCGGTACGTCGCAGACATGCTTCGCGCGTACGAGGTGTCGCACCTTTTCTTCGTGCCGCAGATGCTGCTCGAGACGCTCACGTCGATGGAAGGGATGCCGATCCGCCGGATCATGACCCACGGCGAAAAGGCCGCTGCCTACATGGCCGACGGTTATGCGCGCGCGTCCCGACGGCCGGGCGTGTGCATGGCGCAACATGTCGGCGCATCGAATCTGGCGGCAGGGTTGCGCGATGCCTACCTCGCGTGCTCCCCGGTTATCGCGCTAACCGGTGGACCCGCGCCGCACCAGCGTTACCGGCATGCGTACCAGGAGCTCGAGGATTTCACCCAGTTCGACCACACCACCAAGTTCAACGCGCATGTGGACCACATCGGACGTCTCCCCGACCTGCTGCGCCAGGCCTTCCGCGAGGCCACCAGCGGTGCGCCGGGCCCCGTGCACCTGCAGTTCGGCGGTCATCATGCGGAATCCATCATGGTCGAAGCCGACCTCGATCTGCTGGTCGAGCCGATGTTCAGCTCGGTGCCGCCGTTCCGGCCGTCGGCCGACCCCGCGCAAGTGACCGAAGCGCTGCGCCTTCTCACCGCGGCCGAGCGCCCGATCATCGTCGCCGGCGGGGGCGTGGCCTGGTCGGCCGCACAGACCGAAGTGGTAAGGCTGGCCGAGCTCCTGCAGATACCCGTTGCCACCTCGCTCAACGCACGCGGCACGATCCTCGACACGCATCCGCTGTCGGTCGGTGTCTGCGGCACCTATTCGCGTACCTGCGCGAACCAGTCGGTCGGCGAAGCAGACCTCGTGTTCTTCATTGGCAGCCATACCGGCAGCCAGGTCACCGCGCGCTGGCAGGTACCGAAGCCCGGCACGCCGGTGATCCACCTCGACATCGATGTGCGCGAACTCGGCCGCAACTATCCGGTCAAGGTCGGGCTGCTCGGCGATGCGAAGACGGTGCTGCAGCAGATGATCGACGCAGCGACCGGCGTGAAACCGGTACCGCGCAGCGCCTGGCTCGCCCGGGCGAAGGCACTGGTCGACGGCTGGCGCGATTCGGTCGCCGGGCATCGCAACTCGGACGTCGTGCCGATGCGGCCCGAACGCGTCTGCCGCGAGATCGGCGCGATGCTGCCGGCGGACGCAGTGATGGTCTGCGACACCGGCCACTCGGGCATCTGGACCGGCACGATGATCGACTTCCTGCGGCCGGGGCAGCGGCTCATCCGCTGTGCGGGTTCGCTCGGCTGGGCCTTGCCTGGTGCGATGGGCGTCAAGTGCGCGCTGCCGCAGGCGCCGGTGGTCTGCTTCGCCGGCGACGGCGGGGCCTACTACCACCTGGCCGAACTCGAGACCGCGGCGCGCTACGGCATCAACCTCGTGCTGGTGGTGAACAACAACAGCGCGCTCAACCAGGAGATTCCGCACTTCGACAGGTCGTACGGTGGCGACCCCGACGAGCGCGGCCGCGAAATGTGGGGCTTCAGCAAAGTGAACTTCGCGCAGGTGGCCGAGTCGCTCGGCTGCGTCGGCATCCGTGTCGACGCGCCCGCCCAGGTGCCCGAGGCGATGGAGCGTGCGCTGAAGGCGGGCCGGCCAGTGGTGATCGACGTGGTCACCGACCACCGTGCGTTCTCGCCGAAGACATGGACGGGCGCCACGGGCACAGGTCACTGAAACGCATCCAGGAGGCAGCCCATGCATGGATCACTGGAACACCTGAAGGTCGAAGTCGACCTGTGCGCGCCCGGATGGGAACGCATCATCGACCCCAGCCCGCCGGTGCAGGTCATCGCGCGTGACATCATCTTCGGCGAAGGCCCGACCTGGGATGCACGCAACGGTTGCCTCTGGTTCACCGACATCATCGGCGACACGATCTGGAAATGGACGCCGAACCTCGGTCAGGAATCGGTGCTGACCCCTTCGGTGAAAGCGAACGGCACCTGCCTCGACCTCGATAACCGGCTGGTGGTTGCGGGCTGGGGCGGGCGCACCGTGTTCCGGCGCGAGCACGACCGGACCTGGACGACGCTCGCCGACCGTTGGCAGGGAATGAAGCTCAACAGCCCGAACGACATCGTGGTGAAGTCCGATGGCTCGGTCTGGTTCACCGACCCGCCGGGCGGGTTGCTGAACGTCGGCATGACCGGTCCGGACCTGCAGCGCTACCTCGAGACGCAACCGGTGTTTCGCATCGCGCCCGATGGCGAGTTGCACATCGTGGCCGAGGACAACACCTATCCGAACGGTCTTTGCTTCTCACCGGACGAGTCGATCCTTTATGTGAACTGCAGCCGCGAACGGGTGATCCGCGCGTACGACGTGAAGACCGACGGCAGCGTCGGCCCAGCGCGGATCTTCCACCGCTACGAAGGCCCCGAGCGCGGCGTGCCCGACGGCCTGAAGTGCGATGTCGCCGGCAATGTCTGGTGCACGGCGCCCGGCGGCATCTGGGTGCACGACCCTTCAGGCAAGACCCTCGTTCGCATCAAGACCCCCGGCCACCACCCGACCAATATCGCGTTCGGCGATGCCGACTGGAAGACCCTCTACATCACGATGATCGGCTCGGTGGTCAGCACGCGCATCAACATTGCCGGCGTGGCTTCGCGATGAACGGCCACCCCTGACCGGAGACTCGAATGGCCTGGAATTTCGAACTGATGGCCGGCCCGTTCAAGGGCCGTACCGGTGGCCTCGCCTGGGACGGCACGACGATGCTGTTCAGCGCGGTGACCGAGGAGCAGGTGCTGCGCTTCGACCCCGTGAAACGCACGGCGGATAGCTTTCGCCGCTGGAGCGGTCGGGTGAACGGACTTGCGGTCGCGAACGACGGCTCGGTATTCGCCGCCCAGGAGGGCGGCCGTCGGGTCGTGCAGTACCGCACCGACGGGTCCACCGCGCCGACCGAGGAACTGCTCGACGGTGCACACCACAACCAGCCGGTCGACGTGCAACTCGACCGCCGCGGCCGGGTCTGGCTCGCCGACGCCTATAACGCGCAGCCGCCGTACGGGCCACCGGCGTATCCGATGCTCGACCACGCATCGGTGCTGCGGCTCGATCCGGTCGGCCCGGGTGCATGGCGCATCGAACGCATCACCCATGACACCTGCGGGCCGCGTGCCGTGCTGTTGTCCGCCGACGAACGCACGCTGTACGTCGCCGACGGCGACATCGAACGCGGCGATGTCTGCGCGTTGTTCTCCTACGAGGTCAGCGAATACGGCAGCGTCGGCCATGCCCACACCCTGCTTACCTTCACCGCGGTCGATCGCGGCATCGAGGGCATGTGCCTGGACCGCGACGGCAACCTCATCGCCTGCATGGGCTGGCGTCGCGCGGGTGCCGGGCCGGCGATCGTGGTGGTCTCCCCGGGCGGCACGATCCTCGAGACGCATCCGGCGCCGGCGGATATGCCGATGCGCTGCGCCTTCGGCGACGACGGGCTGGCAAGCCTGTACGTCACCGCCGGCGACGGCGGCCTTTACCGCGCGACCGACACCGGGCGGCAGGGACTCGAGCGGTAACGGGGCATCGCATCAGAGTGACCCCGTCGTCGAGGCGGGGTTCGACGGGAGATCGCAGTGGACACGACACGTTCAGCAGCGTCTTTCGCAGTGGCGTCGGTGATCGCCGCGACGTGTGCGACCGCGTTGGCGCAGCCGCAGGCCTACCCGGTTAAGCCGATCCGGCTGATCATTCTCAGCACCCCTGCGTCCGGACCGGATATCGTCGGCCGGCTGATGGGTGCCCGACTCACTGAAGCGTGGGGCCAGCAGGTCATCATCGATTCGCGGCCCGGTGCAAGCGGCATCATCGGTGCCGAAATCGCCGCGCGTGCCGCCCCGGACGGATATACCCTGACCATCGCGACGACGCAGGCCGCGATCGTATCGGTGATGTTCGACAAGCTGCAGTTCGACCTGGTGAAGGACTTCGCGCCGATCAGTCTGATGGCCTCCACGCCGTTTCTGCTCGTGGTGAATCCTTCTGTGCCGGCGAACTCGATCGCCGACCTGATTGCGCTCGCGAAGTCGAAGCCGGGCGACCTGCGCTACGGCTCCGGGGGCTCGGGCTCGCCGCCGCATCTCTCCGCGGAATTGTTCAAGAGCCTGTCCGGCATCGACATCCAGCATGTGCCGTACAAGGGCGTCACACCGGCGCTGATGGACACCATCGCCGGCCAGGTGCACATGACGATCTCGGTCGTGCCCGCGGTGCTCGCCTCGATGCGTTCTGGGCGGGTACGCGCGCTCGGCATCACCAGCGCGAAACGTTCGCAGGTCGTGCCCGAGGTGGCGGCGATCGCCGAGACTCTCCCCGGCTTCGAGTACATCGGCTGGTATGCGTTGCTTGCGCCGGCGAAGACGCCAGCGTCGATCGTCGGCCGGCTGAACGGCGAAGTGGTCAATGCGCTGAAGAGCACGGCGGTGCGCGAACGCCTGTCCGAGCTCGGCGCCGAGCCGATCGGCAGTACGGTGCAGGAGGTGACCGCGTTCATCCCGGCGCAGATGGCGCGGATCAGGGAACTGGTGAAGTTGTCCGGGGCCAAGGCCGATCGCTGAGGCGTTGCGCGATTTCGCCTGTCGGCAACCGTCGAGCCAGTCCGCATGGATCCCTGCGTGATCACGCTACGCTCCCCGCGGAGCGCCGCTAGCTTCGTTCGCCGAAATACAAACCGTGCGCCGAGGGCAGCGCGTTCCAGAACAGCGCCCATTTGCGCCGCACGTGCAAAATCCTCTTCATGGATGGCCGCCACCATCTCGGCGCCAGATGGCTCTTCGCGGCATTGAATCCGGGTGCAGCGATGTCAGCGGCGTTCTCGAGAAACTTGTTCCAGTCCTGACGGACGTACTCAGCCGACTTCCAGTATTGCCAACCGTACTGGTTTTCGATGTCGACCGAGCGCAAACCGGTGCGGAGAAACTGCTGCCTCTCCACCACTCGTTCGAAGCCGAGGTATTTGTAATGGAGGTTGAGCAGCCTGTCGTTTCTGGGCATTCGCAACAAGCCGCTCGGCGCGGCGGTATGCCGTCCGGACGCGAAATTCGTGTCGTGGATTTCATCAGGACGGAACAGGCTGAGCTTGCTCATTTCGATGAATGGCGCGCCCGTCGTTCGGGACAAACACAGCTCTTCTTCAGGCAGTGCAAAATCTTCCGATAACATCTGATACCCGAGCGCCGGTATCAGCGTCGTCTTCGCTCGAAGTTCCTGCGTGAGGTAATCGCGCAAGTGCGTGCCGGGAACGTGAAGATGTTCGTCGATCGCCGTCAGGATCACCCAGTCGGCGCTTCCCCGGCTCTCTTTCCACGCCGTGTTGTGAAACGCGCGCGCCGAGTTTACGAAAGAGTTCGCGTCATCGAACGGGAATTTCCGCAGAACGACGTTCGGGTGCGCCGAAAGAAGATCGAGCGATCCATCGGTCGAGCCGTTGTCGTAGATGAAGTATCGGGTGACGACCGGGTCGTAATGCCGGAAGAAGAAACCCAGCATGTCCGCTTCATTCCAGCAGATGGTGTAGAGGTGAACTTCCATGAGGCCTCGCTGGGGCCCGGGCGCCGCGACTGCGTCGTCCCCGAGATGACGGTACGTGGATGCTACGCAGTTGATACCGACAGACCGTTGTATCCCGCGTTGGACTCGCTCACCACCCGTGCCGGGTTGCCCACGACCACACACGCGGGCAGGACCGAACGCGTGACGACCGCGCCTGCACCGACGACTGCATTAGCGCCGATTTCGATGCCGGGCAGGATGACGGCGCCTGCGCCGACGACGGCGCCGCGCCCGATGCGCACCGCGCCTGCCAGCACCGCGGCGGGGCCAAGCGAAGCGAACGCTTCGATCACGCAGTGATGGGCAATGCTTGCGCCGCGGTTGATGAACACGAAATCGTGCAGCGACGCGGCGCCTCCGATCGTGCAACCGGCATTGACGAAAACTCCGGAACCGAATGTCGCGCTCTTCGCGACTGCCGAAGTTGGATCGATCAAGGTTCCACGCCGCGAAAAGCCGAGCCGGGATGACTCCTCCGACGCGGTCTTCCGGTGCGCGGGAGTGAACATTGGCAGCACCACGCCGAGATTCAGCAGGTGCCCGGGAATGCTGGCGCTATCCACGACTGGCACGTCGCTTGAAACGTGGCTCGGTCCGTCCATATTCTTGATCGCTGCGGCGATGTCGATTCCGAGGCGGCGGCAGGTCTCTTCGAAATCGATCGCAATGGGCGACCCGATGCCGAAGATTACGAGCGGTTGCATCGAAGGCCTTCGGCCAGCACGCGGCAGATTTCGGGTAGATGGTCTCGGGCGACCTCGGGCTGAACAGGAAGACTCAAGAGGCGCGCGGACAGGCGCTCAGTCACGGGCAGCGCCGATGCACCGCACGCAAAGCGCTTCTGCTGATGGGCCCCAACCGGGTAGTGCACAGCCGTCTGCACGCCTCGCGCTGCCATGAAGGCCTGCAATGCCGTCCGTCCTTCCACCGCGATCGCGAACTGGTGGTAGACGGCGCCGTCGACGTGGGGCGGCAACTCGAGATCGAGGTCGTGCAGACGACTGCGGTACTGGTGTGCAAGCGATCGCCGCTCGGCATTGCCGGCCTCCAGACGTGGCAGAAGAACGCGCAGCACGGCGGCGTGCAACTCATCGATGCGCCGGTTCGACCCTGGCCCGACGGTGTTGCGTTCATCGTTCCAGCCGTAGAGTCTCATCCGACGCACGCGCTGCGCAATCGCAGGATCGTCGGTGACGACCGCGCCCGCATCGCCGGGCGCACCGAGATTCTTCGTCGGATAGAAGCTGAAGGCTGCGGCGTGTCCGAAGCTGCCTACCCGGCGGCCTTGGTAAATTGCTCCGTGAGCTTGCGCACAATCTTCGACGATCAGCAATCCGTATCGACGAGCTACCGCGATGATCGATTCCATCGGAGTGGGAAAGCCGTGCAGGTGTACCGGGACGACCGCGGCGGTACGCGGACCGATCGCCGCCGCCAGGGCGCGGGGATCCATGCAGCGCGTCGCCGGATCGACGTCGACGAACTTCGGTATGCCGCCTGCGTCTTCGATCGCAACAGCCGTCGCCACTGCGGTCATGGAGACCGTTATGACTTCGTCTCCCGGCTTGAGCCCGGCAGCGCTCAACGCAAGCGCCACCGCATCGGTGCCCGAGCTCACGCCGACGGCATGGCGCACATCCAGGAACGTAGCGAACTCGGCTTCGAAGGCCTCGGCTTCGGGGCCGAGGATGAATAGTCCGCGTTCGAACACGCGCTGAATGGCACGCTGAATATCTTCTTGCGCAGCATCGAAGCTGCGCTTCGGGTCGGACTGCGGAATCATGCTTGCAGCGCGTGCGCCGCAATGAGGGCGGGCTGCGGGTTCGGAAAATACTGTGTGTCGCAGAACGACTTCGAGGCGAGCACCATCAGCACCGTGCCACACTCGAAATCGTCGAGGCCGACCCACACACCAGGAGATACGTTGAGGCCGTACTCTTTGGCGCGAAGGCGCAGACGAAGGCGTTTCTGGCCATCGTCGACCGTGACGGTACAAGAGCCGTTCAGCACCAGCAGAAACTCGTGACACGAAAACGCGTGCCCGGCACGAGGTTGACCTGCGGGAACGTCCAGAATCACGAACGTGCGTACGGGCACGAAGGGAACGGGCGAGCCATGTTCCAGCGCCAGCAAACGGCCGCGCGCATCTTCATTCGAGGCGGCTGAAACCAACGCCACACCGTCGGGCAGGGTCTTGTAGGCGGTATCCATGGGTAGCTTTTTAGCATCGGAGAACTCGCCAGTCTTTGACAAAACGCACGGTACGCGCGTCGATTAAGCGGCCATGGCCGCAGTCGAACCGACACGGCACCGCGCCGCTTCGGAAAAGTCCAACGGTTGCGAAACGCCTTCGGCCGGCGTACCGTCGGGTCACGTCAGGTGCTGCGGAATCGATCTCGGTCGTGTCCGCAGGTAAACGGGAAGTCGGTGCGCCACGGTCCTGCCGTGGCAATGCCGACGCTGCCCCCGCAACGGTAAGCGAGTCAAGGACGGCTGTAGTACCACTGGGTAATCGATCACCCGGGAAGGTAGCCGCGCCGGTAGTGAAAAGTCGATCGCGATGATCGGCCAGACACTGCGCTCGTGAGCCCGGATACCGGCCTGCCGCGAAGGGTACTGACGTCGCGGGGCGCGGTGTCGAAACGTTGGGTCGCCTGGCGTCCTCACGCGTCGATGATCTCCTCTGCCGGCCTCGGTGCCATGCCCAAACCGGTTCGCACGGGGCGTGCGCCAAAGGAGATCGAAATGCTGTTTCATCATCACAGGGCGGCCATCGCACGGCCGTTGCCGTCGCTATTGCTATGCGCTTCGCTCGCGTGCCTTGCGTCGTTCACGTCACTTGCACCGCGCACGATGTTCGCGCAGACGCCACGACGCGATATCGCACCCGAGCAACTCGCGCCGGTCGTAGTCACGGCGTCGCGCCAGCCGACGCGCGTCGAAGACCAGGTCGCACACGTCACCGTGATCGAACGCGCGGAGATCGAGCGCGCAAGCGGGCGCACGCTCGCCGAACTGCTCGCGCAGCAACCCGGCATCCAGTTCGCCGCGAACGGGGGTCTGGGTGGCACGAGTTCGGTATTCATCCGCGGCATGGAGTCGCGCCACACGCTGCTGCTCGTCGATGGCATGCGCTACGGCTCAGCGACCGTCGGCGCGCCCAGCCTCGACAACCTGCCGCTCGACCAGATCGAACGCATCGAGATCGTGCGCGGGCCATTGAGCGGCTTGTACGGCAGCGAGGCGGTGGCGGGCGTGATCCAGATCTTCACGCGGCGCGGCCGCGAAGGGTTTTTCCCGCACGCCTCGGCGACCGTGGGATCGCGCAGCTACGGCCAACTCGCCGCGGGCCTCGCGACCGGCAGCGGCCCGTGGGATCTCGCCGTGAACGCGCAGCACACCGACACGAACGGGTTCTCTGCGTCGAACTCCCGCGCGCAGTTCGGCAACTTCAATCCCGATCATGACGGCTTCCGGCAATCGTCGGGCAGCGTCAACGGCGGTTACCGGCTAAACGCCAACTGGCGTGCGCGGGCGAGCGTGCTCGGTTCGGCGGGGACCACGCGCTTCGACAACGGCCCGGGTGCCGATACACGCGCGCACCTGTCCACCGAGGTGATGACCCTCGGCATCGACGGGCGCCTCACCGAGCGCTGGCGTACTGCGCTGCGCGTCGGACGTAGCGAAGACGAGTTCGACACCGTGGTGTCTGTGTCGCCGGCCTCGCTCGGCGCCTTTCGCACAACTCAGCGGCAACTGAGCTGGGAGAACACGTTCACCACGCCGATCGGATCGCTGCTGCTGCTCGCCGAGACGCTGGACCAGGACGTGTCTAAGGCGGGCACCCAGTTTCCGGTGCAGTCGCGTCAGATCGACTCGGCGTCGCTCGGGCTGACCGGGGGCTACCGCGCGCATGTCTGGCAAGCCAATGCGCGCCGTGATCGCAACTCGCAGTTCGGCACGACCGACACCGGCTCGCTCGGCTACGGCTATGACCTGACCCGAACGCTTCGCCTCGGCGCGTCCGCCGGCACGAGCTTCGTCGCCCCGAGTTTCAATCAGCTGTACTTCCCCGCGTTCGGCAATCCGAACCTGCAACCCGAGGAAGGACGGCACAATGAATTCAGCGTGCGCTATGCCGAGGCCGGGCACGAGGTGCGGGCAGCACGCTTCCAGAACCGGATCCGCGGCTTCATCACTTCGGGTGCGCAGCCGGTCAACGTTCCGACCAGCAGCATCGACGGGTGGACCGTCACCTACGCCGCGCGCATCAGTGCCTGGACGCTCGGGGCCACGCTGGAAACCGTGGAACCGCGCAACGACCTCACCGGTCGCCTGCTGCCCCGGCGTGCGCGCGACACGGCGAAGGCGAACGCCGATGTGGATCTCGGCGACTGGCGTTTCGGCGCGAGCCTGCTCGCGGTGGGTCGACGCTTCGAGAACACGACGAACACCATTGCGCTGGCGGGCTTCTACACGCTCGATCTGCGCGCCGATCGCGTGCTGACGCGCGACTGGACGCTCGGACTTCGCGTCAACAACCTGAACGACAAGATCTACGAGACCGCGTTCGGGTTCAACCAGCCGCGGCGCGAGGCCTATCTGACACTGCGTTATGCGCCGAAGTGACTCCAAGTGCGGGCGCGGTGCGAGCGCGGCGGTCGCGCTCGTCCTCGCCGCGGCGTGCGGTTTCGCACCCTGGGGCTTCACGGCCCCAGCCACGGCCGCGCTCAGGGTCGTCGACGATCGCGGGCGGACGATCGAACTCGCGCGCCCGGCGCAACGCGTCATCAGCCTGCTGCCTTCGACGACCGAGACGGTGTGCGAACTCGACGCCTGCGAACGCCTCGTCGGCACCGACCGTTCGTCGAACTGGCCGGCATCGGTGAAGGCGCTGCCCAAGCTGGGCGGACTCGAAGACGCGCAGATCGAACGCATCGTGAGCCTGAAGCCCGACGTCGTGTTCGCGGCTACGTCAACGCGAGCGCTCGATCGGCTCGACGCCCTCGGCGTCAAGGTGCTCGCGCTCGAACCCAAGACATTCGCCGACACCCGGCGGGTGCTCGAGACAGTCGCCGTCGTGCTCGGCAAGCCCGGGGCGGGCGACGCGCTGTGGCAACGTGTCGAGGGACGCATCGACAAAGCCGCAGGTCGAGTGCCGTCCGCGCTACGCGGCGAGCGGATCTACTTCGAAGTCTCGTCGTCACTGTATGCCGCCGGGGAGAGCTCGTTCATCGGCGAGTTGCTGAAGCGCCTGGCGCTCGGCAATATCGTCCCGGCAGCGCTCGGACCCTTTCCCAGACTCAACCCGGAGTTCGTCGTGCGCGCGCAACCCGATCTGATCTTCGCCTCGACGCGCAACCTGACCGACATGGCGAAGCGCCCGGGATGGGGCGCGCTGCGCGCGTTGCGCGACCAGCGACATTGCGGCTTTTCGAGCGATGTCTACGAGGTGCTGGTGCGCCCGGGGCCGCGGCTCGCAGAAGCCGCAGAAATCATCGCCGACTGTCTTGTCGCGCTGGAGCCGCGGCGTATGCCGACCGAGCAGCGTCGGTCGGGACCGGGGCGGTCACCGACTTCGGTGGCGTCGTTCTCGTCCGCACGCACGGAGCACTCCGCGCCAGCAAGACCGCCCCACGCATCCGGAGCATCGCGTCCGCCCCAGGGACAGCCGCCGTGGCGGGCAGTTCCGTGAACCGCGCCGACGTGACGCCGTCCGATTCGGGCGTGGCGTCGCGTCCTGATGCCGCGGCCGACATCGAGCCGACGCCGACGCAGTCTTCCGGCGCACGTGCAATACGCACGCCTGCGTTCACTGCAGCGCTCGTCGTGGCGTCGACGCTGCTGCTGCTCGCCGGTTTCGCCGCCGGCAGCGAGGGCTGGTCGTTCGCATGGCATGACGAGTGGACGCTCGTGCGCGACATCCGCGCACCGCGTACCCTCGGCGCGTGGTGCGCCGGTGCACTGCTCGGCCTTGCCGGCGCGATCGCGCAGGGGCTGTTCCGCAACCCCCTCGCCGATCCCTATCTGCTGGGATCAGCAGCGGGTGCGGGACTCGGCGTCGTCCTGGTGCTCGCCGCAAGCAGCGCGCTCGGTGCCACGATCGGGCTGGCGAGCGTCGATGCCCTGCAACGGCTGGGACTGGTCGGCGCCGCGTTCTGCGGTGCGCTGATCGGTGTCGGGCTGACGCTGCTGCTCGCGCGCGGCGCGGGCCGACCGCTGACGCTGTTGCTCTGCGGCGTCGTCGTCGGCGTGCTGCTGACCGCCGTATCGGATCTGCTGCTGCTGTTGTCGCCGGAGGCGATGCGCGGGCGCCAGGCGTTCCTGCTGGGTACTACCGGCTTTCTCGGCTGGACGAGCGTGATCGTGCTCTGTGCAGTACTCGCGATCGCAGCGCTGGTCGCACTGCGCTTCGCGCGCGCGCTCGATGCGCTGGTACTGGGCGAGACCAGTGCAGCCAGCCTGGGCGTGCCATTGCGCGCGGTGCGCCTCGTCCTCGTGTGCACGATG
>JACMMK010000376.1 GCA_014379045.1 Burkholderiales bacterium | reverse complement strand
GATCAGCGACGGCGCCGATTCCCGCTGGGCCGCCGACTCGATCGCCTCCCACAGGCGCATCAGGTAGGCGAGGTCCCACTGGAGTTCTTCGAGCGTGCGTCCGATGCCCGCCGTGCGTGCGATCACGCTCATGCCGGTCGGCACGTCGAGCTGGGCGACCAGGTCGCGCAGCTCGTTGCGGTCTTCACCTTCGATCCGCCGTGAAACGCCGCCGCCGCGCGGGTTGTTCGGCATCAGCACGATGTAGCGTCCGGCAAGACTGATATAGGTCGTCAGCGCGGCGCCCTTGGTGCCGCGCTCGTCCTTGTCGACCTGGACGATCACTTCCTGGCCCTCACGCAACGCATCCTGGATGCGCGCGCGACTGGGGTCGGTTTCGGTACCTTGGCGGAAATTCGAACGCGTGACCTCCTTGAACGGCAGGAAGCCATGGCGGTCGGCACCATAGTCGATGAACGCCGCCTCGAGACTGGGCTCGACGCGGGTGATGGTGCCCTTGTAGATGTTGCTCTTGCGTTGTTCCTTCCCGGCGGTTTCGATATCGAGGTCGACGAGCTTCTGGCCATCGACGATGGCGACGCGCAGTTCTTCTGCCTGCGTCGCGTTGAACAACATGCGTTTCATTTGTGTCTGACTCCCGCGATCAAGCACGGGGTCGCGCGAAGCCGAAGGCGCGGTGCGACCTGATGGACAGGTCGTGGATGCGTCAGGTCAATGGTGAGCGGTATCGCCTTTTTGTCGGGGACACGCTTCGAACGGCTATCGGTGCGCCGACGGTCGACCCGCGGTCGACGGAGGCTGGCGCTATGGCAACGGCCGGAAGCAAAGGAAAGACTACAAACGGACCAGTTCGGTTCCTGCGTCTGCATGCCGCGGTGGCGCGCTGCGGAAAACCCGCTGCCACACCGTGCGGAGTTACGCACTTGATCGAGTAATATCGCTGCTTGGTCAGGTGAGCGACAGTAACCTGTCTGTTATCGGTCGAACGCCTCGGGATGCCGAGTCGATCGGTCCAATGTCGGTGTACCAAGCTGGGTACGCCGATTCGGGTGTACCACTTCGGCCGGAAGGTTGTCCAGCCCCATGACCGCGCCTAAAGGCTTGATCGTTCAGCGAGTCTCCCGGATTCGGGAGAATGCTGCAGGCACTACCCGGAAATCAGTATAAGCATTTATGGATGTGCCAGGCAAAGTTGCGGTGAGGCAGGAAGTCGTCGATGAAGCCAGCCTCAACCAGCGGCTCGACAACTTTCTGCTGAAGGTGCTCAAAGGGGTGCCGAAGAGCCACGTGTATCGGCTGCTGCGGCGCGGGGAGGTGCGCGTCAACGGCCACCGCGCCCAGCCCGACCAGCGCCTCGCGCTCGATGACCGGGTCCGCATTCCGCCGGTGCGCGTCGGCGACGGGGTGACGAAGCCTGCGCGTGACGGCAACGGCGAGCCCTCGCTGCTCGACGCGCATATCCTGTTCGAGGACGACTGGCTGCTCGTCCTCGACAAACCGTCAGGGTGGGCGGTGCACGGCGGCAGCGGCGTCAGTCGCGGCGTGATCGAGCAACTCCGTGCGGAACGCCCGGCGGCCAGGTTTCTGGAACTCGTGCACCGGCTCGACCGCGACACCTCCGGGCTGCTGCTGGTCGCAAAAAAACGCAGCGCGTTGACCGGTCTGCACGCCGACCTGCGCGAAGGGCGCATCACCAAGCATTACCAGGCGCTTGCGCACGGCACCTGGCGCAAGGGGCGCCGGGTGGTCGATGCGGCGCTGCAGTCGACGATGGTTGCGCCATCGGAGAAGCGGATGCGCGTCGACGACGGCGGCATCTCGGCGACCACGGTGTTCACGCCGCTCGCGACCTGGAAAGGGTTCAGCCTGCTCGACGCGCATCTGCTGACCGGACGCACGCATCAGATCCGCGTTCATCTGACCCATATCGGCCACCCGATCCTCGGCGACGATAAATACGGCGATCCGGAACGCGACAAGCCGCTGAAACGCCTCGGCGTGCGGCGTTTGATGCTGCACGCGTTCCGCCTCGCGTTCACGCATCCGGAGTCCGGGAAAGCGTTGACCCTGGAAGCCCCGCTGCCGGACGATTTCGCCGGCTTCGTCGCACAGCTCGATGCGCGTGCCGAAGAAGAACGCGCACTGCGCCGCCTGCCGGGTTCCGATGCCCCAGCAGTTTGACCTGTTGATCTTCGACTGGGACGGCACCCTTGCCGATTCGGCCGGGTTGATCGCACGCAGCATCCAGCAGGCGTGCGCCGACCTGGACGTTCCGGTACCGAGCGACGAACGTGCGCGCTACGTGATCGGACTCGGGTTGGACGACGCGATGGCGCATCTGGTGCCAGAGTTGCCGGTGTCGGACTACCGCCGGCTCGCCGATCGCTACCGCACGCACTATTTCGCGAGCGATGCGCAGGTACCGCTGTTCGAAGGCGCGCGCGAGGCCCTCGTCGAACTGCGCGCGCAGGGCTTTCGTCTCGCGGTGGCGACCGGCAAGACACGCCGGGGTCTCGACCGGGCGCTGCTCAACCTGGGCGTCGTCAATTGCTTCGATGCCACCCGCTGCGCCGACGAGACCGCATCCAAACCCGATCCGACGATGCTGTTCGAACTGTTCGCGGAGCTGGGCGTCGGCCCCGCGCGCAGCCTGATGATCGGCGACACCACGCACGATCTGCAGATGGCGCGCGCCGCTGGAGTCGCGGCGATTGCCGTCGCCTACGGCGCGCATCCGAAACCGGCGTTGATCGAGGCGGGGCCGCTGACCTGCGTCGATCGCTTCAGCGACCTGCAGCGCTGGCTCACGCAGCATGCCTGAGTGGCGCCGCGCGCCAGCGCCGATTCGCCCGGTCGACTCGCGCGTGCGCACGGACCCCCCGACATCGCTTCGTGCATGATCGGCCCCCGGCACCACGGCGCCAGCGCGCACCGTGCGCGCGCGTTGCGCCGCACGACACGATTCGACCCTCGAAGGAAATCCAGATGAGTCTGCCCGAACAGCATGAAGAGAATTGGGAACGCAAGGTATTGGAGAAGCTCGCCACCTCGGCGCTGCAGGAGCAGCGGCGCGGGCGCTACTGGGGAATCTTCTTCAAGTCGTTGACCTTCCTCTACCTGTTCCTGCTGTTGTTCATCGCCGCGGGCTGGTTCGGTGCGCGCGAGATGACCTCACCCGGCAAGCACACGGCGCTGGTGCAGGTGAACGGGGTGATCTCTGGCGACAGTGCCGCATCGTCCGATCAGATCACGGCGGGGCTCCAGGCCGCGTTCAAGGACAGCAATACACAAGGCGTGGTGCTGCGCATCAACAGTCCCGGCGGCAGCCCGGTGCACGCCGGTTTGATCAACGAGGAGATACGCCGGCTGCGGGAGTTGTATCCGAACGTGCCGCTGTACGCGGTGGTCGAGGACATCTGTGCCTCGGGCGGCTATTACATCGCGGTTGCCGCGGACCGGATCTATGTCAATAAGGCGAGTCTAATCGGCTCGATCGGCGTGCTGATGGACGGCTTCGGGTTCTCCGGTGTGCTCGACAAGCTCGGGGTCGAACGTCGCCTGCTCACCGCCGGCGACAACAAAGGCTTTCTCGATCCGTTTTCGCCGCTGCAGCCCAAGCAGCGCGAATACGCGCAGACGATGCTCGACGACATCCACGCGCAGTTCATCGACGTCGTGAAGAAGGGCCGGGGCGACCGTCTGAAGCCTGCCCCGGAGATCTTCAGCGGCCTCATCTGGACCGGCGAACGCAGCATCGAGCTCGGCCTGGCCGACGGACTGGGCAGCGTCGACTACGTGGCGCGCGAGGTGATCAAGGCGGAGAACATCGTCGACTACACCGCGCGCGAGAACATCGCCGAGCGGGTGGCGAAGCGGTTCGGCGCGGCCTCGGCCGAGGCGTTCTGGGGCCTGGCGACCGGCGCGCGGCATTCGCCGATGCGCTGATCACGGTGCGCTGTGATTCGCACCTGAAAGGCGAATTGCGGTACCGCAGTGCCGGGGTGTTATCCGGGTGTTATCCGCGCGTTCAAAGCACCGGGATACCGAACTCCGGCAGCAACCGTGTCAGCGCGATCAGCGGCAACCCGATCAACGCGGTCGGGTCGTCGCCGCGGATCGACTCCACCAGCACGATGCCGAGTCCCTCAGCTTTCGCGCTGCCGGCGCAGTCGTAGGGGCGTTCGGCGCGCAGGTAACGCTCGATCTGCGCATCGTCGAACTGCCGGTAGCGCACCTGCGTCTCGACCACTTCGACGACCGCCCGGGCGGTATCGTGCTGCGCGAGGCACAGCGCGCTGTGAAAGACGACTCGCCGCCCGCGCAGCAGGCGCAGCTGTTCGACCGCGCGCGCGTGGGTTTCCGGTTTGTTGATCGGCTCGCCGTCGAGATCGGCGACCTGATCGGCTCCGATCACCACCGCGCCAGGCTGCGCGGCGCCGACATCGAGGGCCTTCGCGCGCGCCAGGCGGGCGGCGAGATCGAACGGGCGTTCTCCCGCGTGCGGGGTTTCATCCGTATGGGGCGCGGCGACCGAGAACGCGATACCCAGCCGCTCGAGCAGCGCGCGGCGATAGGTCGAGGTCGAAGCAAGAATCAATGCAGGCATCGGCAATCCCGCCGCAGGCGCCACGGCGAATCTTTGACAGCAACGAGAAACCGCAATATTATCCGACGTTTATGTTGCACACTCCGGTCATCGACAGCGTCGCCTTCGCGCGCGCTGGCAGCCAATGCGGCGGCACGCTCCAGGGCGAGAGTTTCACGCGCTTGGTCGACAGCCTGGTCGACCGGGCGGGAGAGCTTCGATACGAGGTACGCGGGCTCGTGTGGGACGACAAGCCGGCGCTTGAACTGAAGATCGAAGGTTGGCTGATGGTCAGGTGTCTTCGATGCCTGGGAGCGATGCGCTGGCCGGTGCAGATCCAGAATCGGATGCGCATCGCGCGCGGCGACGCGGAACTCGATCTGGCCGATGACGAGGGTATCGATGCCATTCCGGCATCGGAAGCACTGAGTGTCGTGGAACTGGTGGAAGACGAGCTGTTGCTGCAATGGCCGATCGCGCCACGCCACGATGTACATGGAATGCAGGATTGCCGTGCCGAGGCCGAGACCGTAGTGGGGTCGGGCGCGGCGAAAGTCGAACATCCGTTCGCAGCACTGGGTAGATTGTCGTCGCAACGCGACGGCACTGGACAAGACAGCAAAGACTAAGAGGTTTCATCATGGCAGTTCAGCAGAACAAGAAGTCGCCTTCCCGTCGCAACATGCGTCGCGCCCACGATTTTCTGCATCCGGCGCCGCTCGGGGTCGAGCCGACGACCGGTGAGGTGCATCTGCGCCATCATGTGAGTCCGTCGGGCTATTACCGCGGCAAGAAGGTCATGGCCGGCAAGAAAGACTGAGCGCCAGCGCGCGACCGGCACCCGGGCAGCCGCTTGAGTCTCGACCGGATTCGTCCGGCATCCGTTCCCAGCGCGCGTCGCCGCTGATCGTGTCCAAAGTCGTCGTCGCGGTCGACTGCATGGGCGGAGACCACGGGCCGGAAGTCACGGTTCCGTCCGCGCTCGCCGCGGTGGACGCCGATTCTGACCTCTCGATCGTGTTGGTCGGGTTGTCCGACGCCGTGTCGGGGGCGCTGAAGGCGGCAGGCCGCAAGGAGAGCGAGCGGCTGCGCGTACTGCATGCACCCGAAGTCGTGACGATGGACGAAGCGCCGGCCGGTGCACTGCGCAACAAGAAGAAGTCGTCGATGCGGGTGGCGATCAATCTGGTCAAGTCGGGCGAAGCGCATGCCTGCATCAGCGCGGGCAACACCGGCGCGTTGATGGCAACCTCGCGCTTCGTGCTGAAGACGCTGAGCGGCATCGAGCGTCCCGCGATTGGCGGCGTGCTGCCGACGATGAAGGGGCGCACCTACATGCTCGACCTCGGCGCCAATGTCGATTGCACGCCGATGCAACTGCTCCAGTTCGGCATCATGGGGGCGAGTCTGGCCGGTGCGCTCGATCACATCGATTCGCCGAGCGTCGGCCTGCTCAACATTGGCGTCGAAGACATCAAGGGCAACGACACGGTCAAGCAGGCGGCTGAACTGCTGCGCGCGAGCGGCCTGAACTTCTACGGCAATGTCGAAGGCGACGACATCTACAAGGGCACGGTCGACGTGATTGTCTGCGACGGCTTCGTCGGCAATGTCGCGTTGAAGACGTCGGAGGGTCTGGCGCAGATGCTCGGCGGCATGCTGCGCCGCGAGGTCGAGCGCACCTGGCTCACGCGCCTGTCGTGTCTCAGCGCGCTGCCGGTGATGAAGTCGTTCAAGCGCAGCGTCGACCATCGCCGCTACAACGGCGCGAGCCTGCTCGGCCTGCACGGCGTCGTGGTCAAGAGCCACGGCTCGGCGGACAGTTTCGCCTTCGGCTTCGCGCTCCGGCGTGCGGTCGAGGAAGTGCGCAGCGGCCTTTCAGCGCGTATCGGCGAGCGCGTCAACGAATTGCAGCGGGGCGCGGCATGAACGGCGACGTCGCGCCCGTACGCGCCTCCGGGTCGGCGCGCCCGGTGTACTCGCGCATCACCGGCACCGGCGGCTATCTGCCGGAGCGCTGCGTGACCAACGACGAACTGGCGACGCGGGTCGACACGTCCGATACCTGGATCGCCACGCGCACCGGCATCCGGCAGCGCCATGTCGCCGCCGCAGGCGAACTTGCGAGCGACCTTGCGTATCGGGCGTCGCAGCGCGCGCTCGAACGCGCCGGCATCGCGGCCGCGGACCTCGGACTGATCATTGTCGCAACCACCACCCCCGACATGGTGTTTCCGAGCACCGCCTGCATCTTGCAGCACAAGCTGGGGAACCGGGGCAGTCCGGCGTACGACCTGCAGGCGGTATGCAGCGGTTTCGTCTACGCGCTCGCCGCGGCCGATTCTGCGCTGCGCACCGGACAGTGTCGCCACGCGCTGGTGGTCGGCGCCGAGGTGTATTCACGCATCCTCGACTGGAGCGACCGCTCGACCTGCGTGTTGTTCGGCGACGGCGCGGGAGCGGTGATACTGAGCGCCGCCGACGCACCGGGCATCCTCTCCACGCATCTGCACGCCGACGGCAGCTACAGCGACATTTTAGGGGTGCCGGGCCGCATCGACCACGGTCGGATCGAAGGCTCGCCGTTCGTCCATATGGACGGCAACACCGTCTTTCGATTTGCAGTCAAGGTCCTGGCCGAAGTCGCCCACGAGGCGCTCGACGCGAACGCGCTGGCGCCGACTGACATCGACTGGCTGATCCCGCACCAGGCGAACCTGCGCATCATCGAGGCGACCGCGCG
Source organism: Burkholderiales bacterium (assembly GCA_014379045.1). GTDB lineage: Bacteria > Pseudomonadota > Gammaproteobacteria > Burkholderiales > CAIKXV01 > CAIKXV01. The sequence goes on along the minus strand of JACMMK010000376.1, from coordinate 753 downwards.
CAAACTCGGCATCCCGATGGAGCGGGTCGTCGTCACCGTCGATCGCCACGCGAACACTTCGGCGGCATCGATTCCCCTCGCGCTCGACGAGGCGGTGCGCGACGGCCGCATCCGCACCGGGCAGCATGTGATGCTCGAGGGCGTCGGCGGCGGCTTCACCTGGGGCTCGGTGTTGATCCGATGGTGAACGCCGTGGACGACGCGGGTGGACAGGTGAGCGAAGCGCGCGCGCATGCACGGCAGTTCTCGTTCGTGTTCCCCGGCCAGGGGTCGCAATCGGTCGGCATGATGCGTGGTTTCATCGACTGTGCGACGGTTCGCGCCACCTTCGAAGAAGCCTCCGCCGCACTCGGCGAAGACCTCTGGGCGCTGGTCGAGCGCGGCCCCGACGCTGCCCTCGACGCGACGGTGAACACCCAGCCGGTGATGCTGACCGCGGGCGCCGCGGTATGGCGCGAGTGGGTGGCGCGCGGTGGACCGCCGCCGGCGGTCGTCGCCGGGCACAGTCTCGGGGAGTACTCGGCACTGGTCGCCGCGGGCGCAATGACGTTGGTCGATGCGGTGCGCACCGTGCGTTTCCGCGCGCAGGCGATGCAGGATGCGGTGCCGGTCGGCACGGGGGCAATGGCGGCGATCCTCGGTCTGTCCGATGACCTCGTGCGCCAGGCGTGCGCCGACGCGGCGCAGGGCGAGGTGGTCGAAGCGGTCAATTTCAACGCCCCGAATCAGGTCGTGATCGCCGGGCACCGCAGT
>JACMMK010000375.1 GCA_014379045.1 Burkholderiales bacterium | reverse complement strand
CGCACACCGCGCTCAACCAGCGTGCCCCCAACGCCCCCCTACCTCCACACCGGAACCACCAAGCCTACACAGATCGTCTTCTCCCACTTGCGCTGGGATTTCTTACACCAGCGCCCGCAGCACCTCTTGAGCAGACTCGCCAGGAAATGGAAGGTCGTGTTCGTCGAGGAGCCGGTCCATACCGACGGGCCTGCGGCACTCGAACAAAGCACGCCGGCGGATAACATTCTCGTTGTACGGCCGCATACCCCGGCACGCGTCGCCGGATTTCACGACGATCAGGTGGCACATCTGCAGCCGTTGATCGCTCGGTTCCTGCGTGCGGCCAAGATCGACGATTACTTCATCTGGTTCTACACGCCGATGGCGTTGCCGCTGCTGGGCGAATTGAATCCGCGCGCGGTGATCTACGACTGCATGGACGAACTCGCCGCATTCAAGGATGCGCCGCGCCAGATGACTCAGCGCGAATCGGCGTTGTTGAAGTGCGCCGACCTGGTCCTCACCGGCGGACCGAGTCTGTACGAGCACAAGCGCCAATCGAACGGCAACGTGCATTGTTTCCCGAGCGCGGTCGACCGCGCCCACTTCTCGTCGGCGGCGCCGCTGCCGGAGAACGTAGCGAAAGGCCGCCCGCCGGTGTTCGGCTTCTTCGGCGTGATCGACGAGCGTCTGGACATCGCGCTGATCGACGCGCTCGCGCTTGCGCACCCCGAGTGGCGCATCGTGATGCTGGGACCGGTAGTGAAGATCGACCCGGCCGTCCTGCCGCGCCGCCCCAACCTCGAATGGCTGGGCCAGCAACCCTACGCCAGCCTGCCCATTCGCCCAGACGATCGGGCAGGCTGGGCGAATGGGATGTATGCCTAGTGCCGTTCGCAATCAACGCATCGACCCGCTTCATCAGCCCGACGAAGACGCTCGAATACATGGCTGCGGGGCGTCCGGTCGTCAGTACACCCGTTCATGATGTAGTCACCCTTTACGGCGACGCGGTATGCATCGGCGCGTCCACGCCGACGTTCATCGAGGCGTGCGAACGGACATTGAACGAAGACGCGGCAGGCCGGGCAGAGCGCGCCGACAGGATGCGCGCCCACGTCGAGCGTTATGGCTGGGACACCACCGCACAGGCGATCATCGACGAGATCGAACGGCTGCCGCAGTTCGCCTCGCGCGGCTCCGATGCGGCGCGCGCTGCGGAAGTCGACGGCATTCATGGCCCTCACGCGGATTCGCCGGCATCGATCATCGGAAATTCAGGCGCCCGGATGCGTACCGGCATGGGCGAGGACTTCCGCGCGAAGCACCTGATCCTAGGCGCGGGACCCACTGGGCTCAGCGCCGCGCACCGACTCGGCGAAGACAGCGTATTGCTGGAACGCGAGGCGCGTGTCGGCGGGTGGTGCCGCTCGATCACCGAAGCGGGCTATACCTTCGATTGCGCCGGCCACATCATGTTCTCCACCGACCCGTTCGTGCTCGGACTGTACGACGAATTGCTCGGTTCGAATCAGCATTGGCAGAACCGTGAAGCCTGGATCTACAGCAAGTCTGTCTACACCCGGTATCCGTTCCAGGGTTCGTTGTATGGTTTGCCACCGAAAGTGCTGACCGACTGTCTGGTCGGCGCGATCGAAGCGCGTTTCGGATCGATCACCGCGAAACCCGGTGCGCCCGCAACCCTCGCGGCCGAGGCCAAGACACCACGAAATTTCGAAGAGTTCATCCACACCGTATGGGGCGCGGGGATCGCGGAACATTTCGCGTTGCCCTACAACCGCAAACTGTGGGCGGTGCCGTTGTCGGAGATGGAGACGTCCTGGTTGGGAGGGCGGGTCCCCCTGCCGGACCTGCGCCAGATGATAGAAGGCGCACTCGAAGCGAGCCCGCCGCCGATGGGGCCGAATGCGCGCTTCGGGTACCCGTTACGCGGTGGCTTCCAGGCGCTGATGGATGCCTTCTTGCCGCGTCTCAAGGGCACGCTTGAACTCAACGCGAACGTGGCGACCTTGACACCGTCGCAACGCCGCGTGACGCTCGCCGACGGCCGCAGCTACCGATACGACACGCTGATCAGCACGATGCCACTGCCGGCACTGGTGAACGGATGCGGGATCGAGGCGCCCGCGGAGGTGCGGCGCGCCGCGTCTGCACTGCGGCACGTGTCGGTTCGTTGCGTTAATTTCGGCGTGGCGCGTGAGCGCTGGACCGACAAGCACTGGATCTACTATCCGGAAGACAGCGTGTTCCATCGCATCTTCGTACAGGGGAATGCGAGTCCGCACTGCAATGCCCCCGGGGGGTTCGGGCTGACCTGCGAAATCACGTACAACGAGAACAAACCGTTACCGTGCGACGGGCAGGAACTCATCGAACTTGCGTGGCGGGACTGCATACGCGTGGGGATGGTACGCGAGGATGACGTGCGTGAAGTCGCGAATCAGGTAGACATGCCGTGCGCCTACGTCGTCTACGATCATGCGCGCGCGGCTAACGTCGCCCGCATCCGGGGCTGGTGCGAGAGTCACGGGATCATCCTCGCCGGTCGCTACAGCGAGTGGGAGTACTACAACTCCGACCACGCCTTCATCGCCGGGCGCAACGCAGCTGAAAAGGCGCTTCAGTGGAGCGCCGAGAGCGCACTCCAGGCGCCTGCGCCCGAGACTGCAGAATCAGCCGCGAAAGCTGCGATGGGCAGCGCGTCGAGAACGGTGGCCGGCGGCGGCTGACCTGGTCTCAGCGTCTCAAGGCGGGGCACCGAATGCCTGCCCCGCCTTGACTGCACGCGCGGTGATCAACACAGGATAACGGGTGTCGGAGTGATCGAGTTCAGCCTCGGTCAGGTCCTCGCAGGCCATGCCGTGCAGAAACGCCACCGCGGACAGCACGTTGCCGCAGGTGTTGATTTCGAGGTCATCGAAGGCGCTGCCCAGGAGCCGCTCGAGCGTCTGCGCCGTGAAGCGCCAGTACTCGCCCCAACGGTCCCGGTCGTATGGACTGATCTGGCTGATTCCGGGAACGGTCAACAGCAACACGCCCCCTGGCGCCAGGATGCGATGAATCGTCGCGATTGCGTGCGCGAGGGGATACACGTACTGCAACGTCTGGGTGCAGATGAGACAGTCGAAGGCATCGCCCGGCAAGCCTTCGCCGCTGGCCAGATCCGCGACGTGCGTGGCGGCTTCGTTGCCGGAATCCGCCTGAAGGATATTGCTGGTCGACACGCGCTCCGCCCCGAACTGCAACGTGTAGGCCGCGTCGCCTACTTCCAGCACGCGACCGCGCACATCGGGCGCGTGACGGGCGATGAAATTCTCGATGTAATGTCGATCGACGGGACGCCCGCGACCGAGTCCGAAATGGTCATCCAACGGCGCGAGGCGCCTGAGACCGCCGAAGTCGATCGGGTTCGTCATCGGATTATCCACTGCGGTGACGAGGTGCCGTAGAACGCAGAGTGCCTCGGCTTGAGGAGTGCCACATCGGCTCGCCCGGGCTGCAACACCTCCACCAGTTCAGCGGGGGTGCCACCCAAGGCCGCGGAAAGCGGTCGACCAGACCGCGGAAATCGCTATCCCAGGATTCGACATTGTCGCTTGCGAAGATCGTCAACCCACGGCGCGCGCGAAACTGCGCCAGTAGCGACGCCGTCGCCTTCGCAGCAGGCAGCACCCGACGGGTAACTGCCGCCGCAGATTCGACGTCGAGCGGATTGATGAAGTCGATCAGGACGAGCGCGGTGGCGTCACCATGCGCGTTGCGGCCCGGATTCCCGCACACGTTTGTTCACGCGTTCAGGACGCCGGCGACGCCCCTGGCGGAGCTGCATCCACAGCCACCGAAGCAGCCAACGCCTCCTTTGACGGCTGGCTTGCGTCTACATTCGTCGGTAGCCTGGCGAATCCGTTCGGCTTCGCCGTTCCGACTTCGAGGCGCTTCGGAATGCTCCACGCGAGAAAAGCCATCGCGGTGATCACCATCAACAGCAAAATCTTGAACATGAGGTCTCCGTCACCAGGGTTTCGAGCCAGTCGTATGCAAGATGCCTGCCCAGCTACGGTCGGTGTTCAGGCGCGTTGTTTGCTGCAGATCGCTCGGCACAAAAAGGTTGATCGACAGCCCGCAAACACAGAGGAAAACGCAATGGACACCGATGATTTGATCGAAGTGTTGAATGATCTGCTGGACAACTGTCGAGACGGCGAGTACGGCTTTCGCACCTGTTCAGCGCAGTGTGAATCGCCTGAACTCTAGGCCGTGTTCGAAGCGCGCGCGGTCGATTGCCAGCGCGCCGCCGCCGAGCTCGAATCGGCGGTCGCCGGTCTCGGCGGCACACCGGCCGAGGGTGGGACGACCGCCGGGGCTCTTCACCGTGGATGGGTGACGTTGCGCGGCACGGTTTCGGCGAACGACGACCTGAGCATTCTCGAAGAATGCGAGCGCGGCGAAGATGCGGCGCTCGAGCGGTATCGGGACGCGCTGAAGGAGACGCTGCCGGCAAACATCGCATCGATGGTCCGCGCCCAGTACGAGGGTACCAAGCGTAATCATGATCAGGTGCGCAACCTTCGCGATCGCATGAAAGCGATCCACAAGTAGCTAGCGGCGACTCGGGGCCGCCCGGGCGGCGGACGGCCCCGTTGTCAGTCGGAATTGCGGATGGGCGCAGTGGCCACGCAGCGCGATGTGCGTAATCTCGCTGACGCTCCCTGCGCAGCGCTCCGTTGCATATCCACATACGAGCCCAGGTCTGTGCGAGAGTGACTGGGTGGAAGTCTGCAGCGGGCGTTCGCGTCCTGACTCTCGCCTGTGGTACCCCGGTTCCCGGGCAACCAGGCTACTTCAAAAGCGCGCAAAGGGATGGTATGTTGCGCATCGTCGAAGATCAGGCCCGACCCTGACGCGACGCCCTTGAACCGCCCCTGGCTTTCAACGGTGAGCTGCCAGTTGAGACCGCCGAAAACAAATCAAATTCATGGCAGGCGCGAGCGATCGCAGGCCCCCGGCTGAGGGCACGTTTGCAGTGTAGGTGATCGACTCGCGGCGTATTCACATACGGTGGAGACAGGCCACATGCGTGGGCGAGCAGCGGACAAGTTACGCGAAGTGTTTTATCGGATGCTGTGCGCAGTCCCGCTGTCGGCACTGCTCGCCGCAAGCGCGCCGGCGATGGCAGTTTCTCCGACACTTTCCTCGTTGCCGAAGGTGCAGGACCTCGCCGAGTTGAGCCTCGAGCAGTTGAGCAACATGGTCGTCACCTCCGTCTCGCTGCGTGCGCAGCCGTGGGGCGAAGCGCCGGCGTCAATCTACGTGATCACTTCGGAAGATATCCGTCGCTCCGGCGTGACGAGTCTGCCCGAGGCGCTGCGCCTCGCCCCGAACCTGCACGTCGCGCGCGCCGATGCCAATCAGTACGCAATCAGCGCCCGCGGCTTCAACAACGTCCTGGCCAATAAGATGCTGGTGCTGATTGACGGTCGGACCGTGTACTCACCACTGTTCTCCGGCGTGTTCTGGGAAGTCCAGCAGGTCATGCTCGAAGACGTTGCCCGCATCGAGGTCATCAGCGGTCCGGGCACGACTCTCTGGGGTGCGAACGCCGTCAACGGCGTCATCAACGTCATCACGCGTCCCGCTGGCGAAACCACAGGCGCGCTGGTCTCGCTCGGCGCCGGAAATCGTGACCAGACGGCAGCGGTCCGCTGGGGCGGCAAGCTCGGCGAGCGCGGCCACTATCGGGTCTACGGCACGTTCTTCGACCGGCAGAACACGATGCTCACCAATGGCACGCCGGTGTTCGACGCGTCGGAGACGGGTCAGGGGGGCTTCCGCGCCGATTGGGGCGAAGGCGGGCGGCGTTTCACGGTCCAGGGCGACGTCTATCGCAACGATATCGAGCAGCAACCGGGGGGATCGCGCGACCAGGCAGGCGGGAATCTCCTCGCCCGCTGGACCGAGACACTCAACGACGGCGGGTCGCTGCGCCTGCAGGCGTACTACGATCGAACCGAACGCAGGCAGCCGGGGGCGATCCTGGAGCGCCTCGACACCTACGATGTCGAATTCAATCACGCGTTGCCGAAAACCGCGCGCCACCAGCTACTGTGGGGCGCCGGTTATCGTCTCATGCACGACGACCTCGACAATCTCGGGCCCGGCCTTGCGTTCAGGCCAGCGAACCAGACGCTGAATCGCGCGAACGTATTCGCCCAGGACGAGATCGCGCTCGGGCGAAATCTATCGCTCACGCTCGGGCTCAAGTTAGAGCACAACAACTACACGGGATGGGAGTATCTGCCGAATGCCCGCCTCGGCTGGCGTCTGGCCGCCGACCGCCTGCTGTGGACGTCACTGTCGCGCGCGGTGCGTTCGCCATCGCGTTTCGACCGCGAATTTTTCGTCCCTGCCAACGCGCCGTTCGCGGTCGCCGGCGGACCGAACTTCCAGTCGGAGGTCGCGAACGTTGTGGAAGTCGGCTATCGGGCACAGCCCACGCCGGCGCTGTCGTATTCGATGACCGCGTTTCATCACGACTTCGACCGCCTGCGCACCTATGAACCCCGGGTGGGCGGCGCGCTCGTCGAGAATCGTATGGACGGGCTCCTCAACGGCGTCAACGGGTGGGGCAGCTATCGGGTGACGAACGCATGGAAGCTGACCGGCGGGTTCGTGAAGTTCAACCAGAAGCTTTCGCTCGAACCGGGCAGTGCGAGCATCGGTGGTACCGCAGCCGCCGGCAGCGATCCCACACACTGGTGGCAGATCGGTACCTCCCTCGATCTCACGTCGCGTCACGAGTTCGACCTCAGGGTGAGGCGCGTTGGAGCGATCGCCACCGTTCCGGTGCCTGCCTACACCGCGGTCGACGCCCGGTTCGGATGGAAAGTGTCGCGTCAGGTCGAGCTTTCACTGACCGTGCAGAACCTGCTCGATCCGGGACATCCCGAATTCGGTCCGCCGGCCAATCGTGCGGAGATCGAGCGCAGCGTGTTCGTCAAGCTGGTACTGCGCGATTGAGGCTGAACCGTTCCAAGCCTTCTCTACGTCGGCTCGGCGGGGGGCTGGATCGACGCCTGTGCACCTGCGCCGGGCTGTTCTGTGCGCTGGTCCTGACGCCGATGTGGGCCGGTGCGCAGGGCGACGTATCGGCGGTTCTAGAACGCCGTCTGAAAGCGGCGCTGCTGTATCGAATGGTCGCGTATGTCGACTTTCCGGAAGCCCTGTTCCCGAAAGCCGATACGCCGTTCACCATCGGCATCGCCGGTGCCGACAGCCTCGCCGCGGAACTGTCCGAATTCGCCACGGGGCGCACCGTCCTCAATCGTCCCTTGGCCGTGCGTGCGGTGCGCACCCCGGAGGCCGCGCGCGACGTGCACTTGATGTTCATCGGACGCGCCGAGCAGGCGCAGTTGGGCACACTTTTGCGCGCGGCCCCCCCTACCGCACTGATCGTGACCGAGTCCGACGACGCGCTGCGCCAAGGAAGCGTGATCAATTTTCTCATCATCGACGGCCAGGTGCGGTTCGAGGTGTCGCTCGAAGCAGCGCGAAAACGCAGCCTGAGGCTGAGCGCGCGTCTGCTCTCGGTCGCCCACAGCATCCAGCCTGCGCTCCCCTGACATGCTGCGCTCTTTCAGGCACTCGGTCCGTGGCAAATTGCTCGCCGCGGTCATCGTCACCGCGTTCACTGCGCTCGCCGTGTTCGCCGTGGCGGTGATGATCTACGATCTGCGCACCTACGAACAGTCGCGCGTCGACGACCTGGACACGCTCGCCGACGTGCTCGGTGCCGCGTCGGCACCGGCGCTTGCGTTCAACGACGCGCGCGAAGCACAGGCGAACCTGTCGCTGCTGCGGGTGCGTCCGTCGATCATGGCCGGGGCGCTCTACGATAATGCGGGGGCGCTGTACGCCGTCTACTCGGCCGAGCCGCTGAACGTCGCGAGCCTGCCGCTTCCCGCCGCCGGGTCGTACCTGATCAACCGGCACCGTCTGGTCCTGTCGAAGGCGGTGTTCGAGAAGGAAGAACGGGTCGGCACCCTGTACCTGGTGGCAAAATACGAGGCGGTCGACCGTTTGCTCGATACGGGGGCGATCGTCGGTGTCGTCGTGGTGTTCAGCCTGCTGGTGGCCGCACTCATCTCCGCGTGGCTCGCGCGCACGCTGAGCAAGCCGATCATCGACATCACCACGGCATCGAAGCGCGTACTCGAGGATCGTAACTTCTCGGTACGGGTGAGCAAGACGAGCGAAGACGAGATCGGCTACCTGGTCGACACGTTCAACGCAATGCTCGAAGAGGTCGGCCGGCGCTCGGCGGCACTCGAGGAAGCCGACCGCAAGAAAGACCGGTTCCTGGCCGTGCTCTCCCATGAACTGCGTAACCCGCTCAACCCGATCCGCAACGCCGTCGCAGTGCTCAGACTGGCGAAGTCCGACCCGGCCAAGGTCACCTGGGCGGGTGAGGTGATCGACCGGCAGGCGCGGGTGCTCTCGCGCCTACTCGACGATCTGCTCGACGTCGCGCGCATCACGCAGGACAAGATCGAATTGCGCTTGCAGGTCATCGACATCGCCTCGGCCGTCGCGATGGCGAGCGAGACCGCGCGCGCCGGTTTCGAGGCGAACCGGCAGTCGTTCGAGATTGCGCTGCCGGACGCACCGATCTACGTTCATGCCGACCCGACCCGACTTGCGCAGGTGTTGAGCAACATCCTGAACAATGCCGCGAAGTACACCGATCAGGGGGGCACCGTGCGCCTCAGCGTGCGCCGGACCGGCGCCGACGTAGTGGTGTCGATCAAGGATTCGGGGGTCGGCATTGCGCCCGAAGATCTGTCCAGCGTGTTCGACATGTTCAATCAGGTCGCCGCACAAAGCAGCCGAGCCGGTGGCGGACTGGGCATCGGCCTGGCCCTGGTGCGCGCGCTGATCGAACTGCACGGAGGCACCGTTTCGGCGCGCAGTCCCGGACTGGGACAGGGGAGCGAATTCGTCGTGACCCTGCCCACCGTTCCGGCGCCTGCGCCGCCGCTCCCCCTGCCGGGCGCTGCCGCGCACAGCGAATCGCAGCGCAAAGGCTTGCGGATTCTGGTCGCGGACGATGTCGTCGACTCCCGGCAGAGTCTTTCGCTGGCACTGCAGGCCAGCGGTCATTCGGTCTGTACGGCCGCCGATGGCGCTGAGGCGATCCAGGCCGCGCTGACGGTCCGACCCGATGTCGCGATCCTCGATATCGGGATGCCCGGTCTGGACGGATACGAGGTCGCACGCCGCATCCGCGAGTTCGACGGGGGCCGCCGGGTGTTCCTGATCGCCTTGAGCGGATGGGGAAAGCGCGAGGATATCGAGCGTGCGCAGGCTGCGGGCTTCGACCATCACATCACGAAGCCTGCGGATTTCGCAGCGCTCATGCAGCGCATCGATGAGATTTCCATCGCGGCTTTGCACGCGAGTTAGCCAACGACGCGGTCCTTCGCGACGCCGCCGTGTGCGCCCAGGCATCGGCAGGACGCTTACCTCGCGCATCGACCCTGGCAACAGTGATTACTTCGTGCGCGCCTTCGTCGGTCGCTGCTTCGGCGCAGCGCGTGGGCGGCTGCTGGGTTCCGACGCGATTTTGCGCACCCGCGCTTCCTCCGCGTCCGATGTCCTCGGTTGGCGTGAACCCAGGCCGCCTCCCGACTGGTCGTCGAGCACGGGCTCGACGGGCTCAGCGCTGTTCTGTTCGGTCTTCCTGCGCATTGAGACTCCTTGGTTTGCGTCGAGTTCGACATGACTGACTCCCGGCTTCCATCGGCTTTCGAACGCATCGATCGCCGCAACCTATGCAAGCGTCGCCGTCGGTCGTGCGCTCCCCCATTTGATCGCGATCATCTGGCGCCGCGCGCGTCGCTGACGTCTTCTGCATTCCAGCGATTGACTGCCGCCCCGGCCGCCATGCCCACCGCCAGCGCCGCGTAGACCGCGAACAGACCACGCCGGGACAGATACTTCTCGTACCCCGGTTGCAAGCGGCGCGACATCAGGTAGTAGTCGGTCACGAAGGCGACCGCCGACGTAGTGGTGGCACCCATCACTGCCGAAGCAGGACTGCGCCGAGCCGCGCGGCCGAACAACGCTTCGAACCCGCCTGCCCAGAACAGCGCAGCGCCGGTATGCAACGCCGTGCCGACAAGGGTGTTGCGAGCTCCGCGGCCTGCATGGGCGGGGGGAGTACCGCCCCACGCGATATGGCTAACCGCGTTCAACGGTGCCAGTGCCTTCCCCTTGAACATCCGCCCGCCTGCGGCGGCTGCGAGCGCGGACGCCGCCGCCGCAAGCAGGCCGGTGGTGATTGTCCTCGCAACAAAGGGTGCGACGGTGTTCATGCGCTCTCTCCCGGTCGATGGCCACAGCATCCGCGGCGGTGACACGCCTGTCGAGCAGGGCACGACGCACGACGCGCGCCCGATACAGGCCTCGATCGTTCGAGGAGATCGGCGCCCATGTCCATGCCTGCGAGCATCGCGGGCCATCCCTGCATCCGAACCTCTTGCGCTGCCGATCGGGTTGTGGCTGTTCTCCTTCGTGATGGACGGCATCGGTCTCTTACCAGCGATGACGGGTAGTTTCGGTTCGCGTATTTCACGCGCATCGGTGGCGAGATTGGTGCGTTCATCGCGTCCGTTCCCGGGGTGCTCGACTGTTCATACGCGCGCGTCTTCGTGGTGGTCGGAGAGGTTCCGTTGCGCCGGGACCTAGAGACGCTCGCCAGGCAACTCGACATGACGCAGGCGATCGCTTTCCTGGGAGTGCGCTCCGACATGCCGGAGCACCTGCGCCAACTCGATTTGGTGGTTTCGACCTCGCATACCGAAGCGCTGCCGCTCGCCGTGATGGAGGCGATGGCCACCGGACTGCCGGTAGTCGCAACGGCGGTCGGCGGCGTACCTGAACTCGTCGTCCAAGGCGTTACCGGAATACTCGTGCCGCCAGGTAACGCGGATGCGACGGCGCAGGCGATCGTCGATCTGCTCGAGAACGCAACTCGACGCATCGCGATGGGGGCCGCCGGCCGTGCTCGCGTATTGGCCAACTTCACGCTGCGCGCGAGTGTGGGAGGCTACTGCCACCGTTCTGACGGAGTTGGCGCACGGCCGCAGCGGCGAGCGGCGCCTGAGCGCGATGCCGGCCCCTGAACGTAACGAGCGCAGCGCCGAGAGCGGCTGACCGGCCGCCGCCAAGTCCCAAAGAAAAAGGGCTGCATGTGCAGCCCCGAAGTTTGTTGGATTGTCGACCGGTCGGATCAACGGTAGACGTCGCGCGCCTTTTCCTGTTCCCACGCCGAGGCGACGAATGCTGCGTCCTCCGGATTGCGGGGGGTCACGCCCATGACGATGCCGCCGTCATTGATGTGGCTCTCGTACTGCTTGACGCGCTCTTCTGGCACACCCCAGCCGATCAGTGCACCGACGCCACCGCCTGCCAGCCCGCCCGCGCCTGCACCGGCCAATGCACCCGCGATCGGGCCGGCGATGACCAGACCGAGTCCCGGCACTGCAATGGCTGT
>JACMMK010000374.1 GCA_014379045.1 Burkholderiales bacterium | reverse complement strand
GAAGTCGGCTGAAGCTGATCCGGCGATCGCTAGCAGGAACCACGTGGCGATCGAAGAGCGTCTGCGCACCACTGCGCCTCGCGCGTAGAGCGCGTCTCCCTGCCGGTGACTGTCTTTCGCCCACAATCGACATGGCGGCCCTTCCTACCCGCTGAACAGTGATCGATCGCTTCAAGCAAACGAGCGACGTCGTTTTCGCGGCAACGCCCTCGCGCCCAAGAGCAACCCACCTGCGAACATCCACGACGCCGCAGGTAGCGGAACCACAGCGACGTCGGGCGCCAGCACCAGATTGAACCGGTAGCTGAAAGTTCCCGGCGCGAGTTCCTGAATCCACAGTGCGTAGTCTCCCGCGCCCAGCGGCCGCACGAAGCCGCTCGACCCCGAATCCGGCACCGCCATGTCGTCGAGGATATCGGTGCCCCGGTCGGCGAGTCCGTACACCCTGAAGCCGAGCAGCGAATCGGCGGTCACCGCGTTCTCGTCGATCGGAATGACGGCCCCTGCAGCGAGACCGATGAACGAACCGCCGCCGCCGACTGTCGTCTGGTTGCCGACGAGCAACTGCGTGAGCACGAAACCCTGCGGGACGTTCACGTGCAGGTAGTCACGATCGACGAGGCTACCGGTGCGACCGGCGGTGCCGGAGAGTACGTTCGCGCCGGCGACGTTGCCCGACGACACGAAGTCGAGCTGGAAGAAGGTGGGCCGCAGACGGTCCCCGGAGATCTCGCCGTTCACCGACTCGGTATACGTCGCCGCGATCGCCGCCGAGAACGGCAGCCACCATGCAACCATAAGCGCGGCCAGAACACCGGCCACGCGCCGCTTCACTCGCGCGCACGCCGCGCTCGCTGGATGAGTCGTCACCGTCGCATCTCCTATGCATCGGAAGGGCAGGCGTCTACCAGCGCACCGGGCTCGATCACTCGTGCGCGTCATACACCGAGCTTGTGAAGCTAACCCTCGACCGTTACATCGGTTCGCGCGTGTACAGCCCCCCACCCCGCCAGCGCCCCCGCGCTCAACTCGGCTTCGCCGACATACGACACGCCGGCGCCGACGGTATCGAGATACGGCAGCGCCATGTCGAACGCGCCCTGCGGCCCGGAGGCGACGATCGTGAGTTTGCCCGCCTTGATCACCTTCGCGTTGCCCGACACCGGCGCCGCCAGCATCTGCACGCCATGCGTCGCGAGTTCGGCGCGGATCTCGGCCGAGGCTTCGAGCGAGATCGAGGTCGAATCGATCACCAGCTTCGGCTTGCCGCCCTTCGACATCACGCCGTTGGCGCCGAACAGCAATTCCTTCACGTCGTCGCCGGTCGACACCATCGTGAACACGATGTCGCAGGCGGCCAGGTCGCTCAGGTGGTCGACGACCTTCGCGCCGTATTCGGCGAGCGGCTCGGCCTTCGACTTCGTGCGGTTCCAGACCGACAGGTCGCAACCCACCTTGGCGAGCCGTGCAGCCATCGCGTAGCCCATGCGGTCGATGCCGATCCAGCCGAGTTTGTGCTGCTTCAGGTTCGCCTGCGCCGTGTGGGGTCATTGATAGGTTGAGTTAACGAATAGACGGCGAGAAAGACGGCGAAAGCGCGGCGACAGAGACAGCCGCGGACGACGCGCAGCTCAATCCGCCTTGATGTTCGCCGCCTTGATCAGCTTGCCGAACGCGCCGATCTCGTTCTTGACCAGCGTCATCAGCTCTTCAGGCGTGCTCGACAGCGCCTCGACGCCGAGGCCTGCAAACCGGTCGACGACATCGCGCGACTTCATGATCTTCAGCAGTTCGCCGTGGAGCCGGGTGATGATCCGCCGCGGCGTGCCGGCGGGCACGAACAGTCCCCACCACGCACCTCACCTACGCGCACAGAAACCTGTTCCACGGCTGATGTGGCGGCAGGGGCCGCCGGTGCCGGCACCGGCTATTCGCGCTCAGCGGCCAAACGCTTCTTCGGCCATTCCAGGCGTGGCCGCAGCACCGCCAGCACCACGTTCAACAGTGCCAGCGTGAGGATCGTCCACAGCCCGATCCATTCGGTGCGCAGCAGCTCGCTCAGCAGCGCCGCGTCCCCTCGACCGTCGACCGCCAGCGCAGACAACTCGGCCGCGCGCCTAGACGTCCCCTGCACGGTCACCAGCGTGCCCTCGAAGAGCCCGATGCCGGTCAGCGCCTTCGCCCACACCCAGCGCGCCTGGCAGAACGGGTAGTGGACCGCCATCGCGAACAGCCCGCTCGCGAGCACGATCAGCAGCGACGGCAGCAACAGCCACTTCGACACCGCGAGGATGCTCTGGCGCACGGCGGCGTACTCCTCTAGCGAGGTCTGCGGCGCGGTGATCACCAGGATCAGGTGCGCGGCGAGTGCGCCGGTCATGCCGATGCCGCCGATCTCGTGCATCAGCTTCAGGAATCGTTTCATCGAAGGTACGCAGCGTGGTGCCGGTTACGGGACAGAAAGTGTAGCCGCAGAGCGCCCACGGCCCCGTCGAAACCGCCGCATGCATACCCTGACCACCGGCGAGCGGCTACACTTCGCGCACACCACGGGGGAACATCCATGCGCCGAACCGCCTTGCTGCAATCCGCTTCGACCCGCCTGCTGGCTTTGCTGCTCCTCGTATGCTGTGCGAGCGCCGGCGCCGCCGACATCGCGCGCTTCGACAACTTCAAGGATCGTCAGGGCATCCCGATGCAGTTGAAACAGGTCGCCCCCGACCTGTGGTTCCTGTACGACGACCTCTCGTCGAATTCGGCGTTCCTGGTCACCGACGACGGCGTGCTGGTGATCGACAGCCGCCAGCATCCGCAGCACGGACGCGAACTGATCCAGATGATCCGCAAGGTCACCGACAAGCCGATCCGGTGGGTCGTCAACACCCATGCGCACGGCGATCACTACTACGGCAACCCGGCGTTCCGCGAGATCGGGGCGACGATCATCGCGCATCGCGACACCGTCGCCGGCATGGTCAAGAACGACAAGCTCGAGTTCGCGCGCCGCCAATCCTTCTTCAAATCGCAGATGCTCGATCCGACTGAGGTGAAGACGGTGCTGCCCGACCTCGTGTTCGATTCGACGCTGCGGCTGCGCATGGGCACGCGCACCGTCGACATCCTCTACTGGGGCCCGGGACAGAATCCGGGTGACACGCTGATCCATTTCCCGCACGCGCGTGCCGTGTACGTCGGCGGGCCGTTCGCGCGCAAGAACTGGTCGAACATGTCGTTCACGCCGTCGGTGGACGCGTGGATCGGGCTGTTGAAGCGGATTGCGGCGATGGATGTCGATCTGTTCCTGCCCGGTCACGGCGACGTGGGCAACCGCGAGGACGTGCTCGACGAAGGTCGGCTGCTGGCCGACGTGCAGGCAGGCGTCAAGCAGGCGATCGCCAACGGCATGACGCGGGAGCAGATGGTGAAGGAGCTGCGCTTCGCGAAGTATGCCGATCTGCGCAACTACGACCGCATCAATGTGTTCATCGAGGCGTTGCACCACCTGTACACGACCGGCAAGCCGCTGTTCCCGTATCCGTGAGCGACGCGGGTCCCATCGACCCGCTAGCTACGCAGCGTGCGCTCTCCCGAGCGGATAACGCGTCGGCCGGGCCCGATTGCCGCGCGCCGAGCGCGTTGCGAACAGGCTACTGCGGCGGCTTGACCCCGTCCTTGGACGCCTGGATACGCAGCGCGATGATCGTATTGTCGGGCATCACCTGCGCCGTGACGAACACGTAAACCCCCGGTGCGAGCGCGCCGCGATCGGCCGGGATGGTCGTGACGATCGGCGTGCCCGGAGGCACACGGATGCGTTGCGTGCCGCCGCTGTAGGTCATCACCAGTTCCTGCCCGTTGGCGACCTTCACGTTCGACTCGATCAGCGCGTTGGTCATCGAGGCACCCGGTTCGAGGTCCCACTCGCTGTGGCCGAGCGTCGCGGTCTTGGGGATCGTGTGGACTTCGCGGGCGACCAGCACACCGTCGGGCCCCTTCACCGCGGTAACGCCGACCGGCACATCGCCCTTCAGTTCGGCGAGCGTGATCGGCCGCGCCGTCGCGACGGTGGTCTTGTCGTTGAGCATGAGCTTCATGTCGGTGCCGTCGCGCGATTTCAGCGCGACCGTGTTGCCATCGATCGCGGTGATCGTGCCGCGGATGCGCACGTTCTGGGGGGCCTGCGCCAGCGCACCGAGCGCGAATACCGCGAGCGCAATGAGTGCGATGATCGGACCCGCAAGGCGTCGTGGAACAGGCTGCGCAAATGCGACGCGGCGCATCTCTGGGTTCATGCAAGTGCTCCTTCAATCAGCGCGATCAGCGCCTCGGGTTGCTCGAGCATCGGACAATGCCCGCTGTCAGCGATCGCAGCATAACGCGCACCAGGGATCAACGTGGCCATACGCTCGGCTTGTTCAGGGGGCGTCGTTCGATCGAGTTCGCCGCAGAGCACCCACGTCGGCACGCGCATGTGGGTCAGGCGATCAG
>JACMMK010000373.1 GCA_014379045.1 Burkholderiales bacterium | reverse complement strand
GCGAACGCGCTTTCGCCGACGGTCGCGCGCGGATCGCGCCGCAGTTGCCGCTGGTGGTGGTCGACGACACGCTGGTAGCGCTGGGCCGGCTCGCCACCTCGCGTCGGCAACGGCTGCGCGGCCCGCTGATCGCGGTCACCGCGAGCAACGGCAAGACGACCATCAAGGAAATGACCGCGTCGATACTGCGCGCCGAGGCGGCGCTGCACGGCACGACCCCGCTCGCGCTGTCGGCCGATCCGGATGCTTTCGCGGCTGCGGCTGCGGCGTCGGTACTCGCCACACCGGGCAATCTCAACAACGAGGTCGGGGTACCGCTGACGCTGCTGTCGCTCACCGCCGCGCATCGCTACGCGGTGATCGAGATGGGAATGAACCATGCAGGCGAGATCGCGCGGCTGACTCGCATCGCGCAGCCCGATATTGCGGTTATCGGCAATGCGGGCGTCGCCCACCTGGCGAATCTGGGTTCGCGCGAGGCCGTCGCCGCGGCCAAGGGGGAGATCTTCGAAGGCATACGGCCGGGCGGCAGCGCGGTGATCAACGCCGACGACCGGTTCGCAGATTTCTGGCGTGATCTTGCCGGGGCTGCGCGCGTGCTCGATTTCGGCCTCGAGGATTCGGCGGCAATCAGCGCGCGCTGGGATCTGGATGACCTCGGTGCCGACCTGCGCTTGCGCACCCCGCTTGGCGAACTGCAGGTACGCCTGGGCGTACCGGGACTGCACAACGTGCGCAACGCACTGGCGGCCGTCGCCGCGTCGATTTCCGCAGGCGCGGGGCTGGATGCGGTGTTGAACGGGTTGACCGCGTTCACGCCGGTAGCGGGTCGACTGCGCGTGCAGGCGGCGCTGAACGGTTCGACGCTGATCGACGACAGCTACAACGCGAATCCCGAATCCGCGCTTGCCGCGATCGAGGTGCTGGCCGAGCGCGGCGGCCTGCGGATTCTGGTGTTGGGCGCGATGGGCGAGTTGGGTGATGGGTCCGAACAGATGCACGCCGAGGTGGGTGCAGCAGCGCGCCATTTCGGCGTCGACCGGCTGCTCACGCTCGGGGCGCACGCGGCACGCGCGAGCGAAGCCTTCGGCACGGCGGCGCAACACTTCGACGACATCGAAGCGCTGGTCGCCGAGGTGCGCAGCGCACTCGCCCCGTCGGTGACCGTGCTGGTGAAGGGCTCGCGCTTCATGCAGATGGAGCGGGTCGCCGCGGCGCTGCGCGATGCCGCGCCTTCATCGAGCGCTGCAGCGCATGCCGGCGGAGTGCACTGACCATGTTGCTCGCCCTCAGCCAGTGGCTGGTGCAATACGATCGCTCGTTCAACGTGTTCAGCTATCTCACGTTGCGGGCAGTGCTGGCGACGATCACTGCCGTACTGATCTGCCTGTTCGTCGGCCCGACGATGATCCGCAAGCTGACGCTGTACAAGATCGGACAGTCGGTGCGCGAGGACGGGCCGAAGACGCATCTGGTCAAGAGCGGCACGCCGACGATGGGCGGTGCGCTGATCCTGGTGTCGATCGCGGTGACGGTGCTGCTGTGGGCCGACCTCACCAACCGCCTGGTGTGGGTCGTTCTCAGCGTCACGCTCGGCTTTGGCGTGATCGGATGGATCGACGACTATCGCAAGGTCGTTCAACGCAATCCGAAGGGCCTGTCGGCGCGCGCGAAGTTCTTCTGGCAATCGGTGATCGGATTGACGGCTGCGATCTTCCTCGCGTGGACCGGCAGTGCCGCGCAGACCGAACTGATCGTGCCGTTCTTCAAGAACTTCGCCTATCCGCTGGGTGCGATCGGTTTCGTCGTGCTCACCTATTTCGTGATCGTCGGCACGAGCAACGCGGTGAACCTTACCGACGGGCTCGACGGCCTCGCGATACTGCCGACGGTGATGATCGGTTCGGCGCTGGGCATCTTCGCCTACGTCGCCGGCAACGTGGTGTTCTCGAAGTACCTCGGCTTTCCGCTGATTCCCGGGGCGGGCGAACTCACCGTGTTCTGCGCGGCGATCGCGGGCGCCGGGCTCGGCTTCCTCTGGTTCAACGCCTATCCCGCGGCGGTGTTCATGGGCGACGTGGGCGCGCTCGCGCTCGGCGCGGCGCTGGGCACGATCGCGGTGATCACGCGCCAGGAGATCGTGCTGTTCGTGATGGGCGGCGTGTTCGTCGTGGAAACGCTGTCGGTCGTGTTGCAGGTGGCTTCGTTCAAGCTCACCGGCAAGCGGGTGTTCCGGATGGCACCGCTGCACCATCACTACGAACTCAAGGGCTGGAAGGAGAACCAGGTGGTGGTTCGCTTCTGGATCATCACGGCGTTGCTGGTGCTCGCCGGGTTGTCGACGATGAAACTGCGCTGACGACGATGGCTGCCGCGACGATTTCCCGTTCGATTCCATCGATGGCCACCGGCCATCGTGTCTCGTCGCAACGCCATGCCGGCGAGCGCGTGGCAGTGGTCGGTCTCGGTGCGACGGGCGTGTCGTGCGTGCGCTTCCTTGCGCGCCACGGCGCTCGGGTGTGCGCCTACGACACGCGCCCCGATGCGCCGGGCGCGCGCGAAGTGAGTATGCATCTGCCGGAGCTGCCGATGCATCTGGGTCCGATGGCGGCCGATGCGCTCGCGCAGGTCGATTGGGTCGCGATCTCCCCCGGCGTGCCGAGAAGCGAACCGGCCGTCGCGCGCGCGATCGCGCGCGGGGTGCCGGTGATCGGCGACATCGAGATCTTCGCGCGCCATCGGCGCGCGCTGATGCCCGCTGCCAGGACGATCGCCGTCACCGGCACCAACGGCAAGAGCACGGTCACCGAGATGGCCGGACAGATGGTGCGCGCCGCGGGGCTCGACACGATCGTCGCGGGCAACATCGGTCTGCCGGTGCTCGAGGCGCTCAGCGAGGTCGAAACGGCGGGCGGCTTCAATGCGGCACCCCCCCAGGCGATCGTGCTCGAGCTGTCGTCGTTCCAGCTCGAATCGACGTCGAGCCTCGGCGCCGACGTGGCGACGATGCTCAACCTGTCCGAGGATCATCTCGACCGCTATGCGGGGCTGGCCGAGTACGCCCAGGCGAAGGCGCGCGTGTTCGAAGGCGACGGGGTTCAGGTGCTGAACCGGGCCGACCCGCACTCGATGACGATGCGTATTGCCGGTCGCGAATGCTGCACGTTCGGCATCGATGCGCCGGACCACGATCGAAACTGGGGTCTCAGGGGCCACGTCGACGACAGCGATGGGCTCTGGCTAGCGCAAGGCGACGCGCGGCTGATGCCAGCCAGCCATCTGCCCGTCGCCGGGTCGCACAATGTCGGCAACGCGCTCGCCGCGCTTGCCCTGGCCCGTGCGCTCGCGCTCCCGTACGCGCCGTTGCTCGACGCGCTGCGCGCATTTCGCGGGCTGGCGCACCGGATGCAGCACATCGCGCAGATCGATGGCGTCGAGTTCTACGACGACTCCAAAGGAACCAACGTCGGCGCGACGGTCGCGGCATTGAGAGGATTCTCCCGGCCGATCGTGTTGATCGCGGGCGGTGACGGGAAAGGCCAGGACTTTTCCCCCCTCGCACCGGTCGTGGCCCAGGCGGCACGCGCGGTCGTGCTGATCGGTCTGGACGCCGGGAAGATCGCACGGGCGATCGCCGGCACGGGCGTCATTACCGAACGCGCTTCGACGCTCGAGGAGGCGGTTGCGCGCGCGCGCGCGCTCGCGCATCCCGGCGACGCGGTGGTTCTGTCGCCGGCGTGTGCGAGCTTCGACATGTTTCGCAACTACGTGCACCGTGCGCAGGTCTTCGTCGCGGCCGTCGAGGCACTCGTCGGCGCTTCCGGGAGAGGCGCAGCCGAATCGCCTTCGGCGCACCCGCCGGGTCATCCCGAAGTATCGGGCAGCGCCCCGGGAGCCGGCGCATGAGCGCCGTCTACTACGAAGCGGTACGTCCGCGCGGGGTGATGGCCGACTATGACCAGAGCCTGGTGTGGGCCGTGCTGCTGCTGATGGCAGTAGGCCTGGTGATGGTGTTCTCGGCCTCGATCGCGATCGCCGAGGCCGAGCGTTTCACCGGCAACCGCGCGCACTTCTATCTGATGCGCCAGGCCACGTTCGTCGCCATCGGCCTGGTCGCCGCGATCCTCGCGTTCCAGGTGCCGACGGTGGTTTGGCAGCGCTGTGCGCCCGCGCTGTTTGCGTTCGGCGTGGTGCTGCTCGTGCTCGTGCTGGTGCCCGGGGTCAGTCGCGAGGTCAACGGCGCGCGCCGCTGGCTGCCGCTGATCGTGTTCAACCTGCAGCCGTCCGAACTGGTCAAGTTGTTCGCGGTCGTCTACGCGGCCGATTACACGGTGCGCAAGGCGGCGTATGTCGACAGCCTGAAGAAGGGCTTCCTGCCGATGCTGGCCGTGATGCTGTCGGTCGGCGCACTGTTGCTGCGCCAGCCCGACTTCGGCGCGTTTGCGGTGATCACGCTGATCGCGATGGGCATCCTGTTTCTCGGCGGCATGAACTGGCGGCTGTTCGCCGGGCTGCTGGTCCTGCTGGCCGCCGGCTTCGTCGCCTTGATCGTCACCTCGCCATACCGCCTGCAGCGAATCATCGGATTCATGGATCCGTGGGCCGACCCCTTCGGCAAGGGCTACCAGTTGTCGCATGCATTGATCGCGTTCGGCCGCGGCGAATGGTTCGGGGTCGGTCTGGGCGCGAGTGTCGAGAAGTTGTTCTACCTGCCCGAAGCGCACACCGACTTTGTCCTCGCGGTCATTGCTGAGGAACTCGGGTTGGTCGGCGTGGCGGGCGTGATCGCGTTGTTCGCGTGGATCGCCTGGCGTGCGTTCTCGATCGGCGCGCAGGCCGCACGTCTGGAGCGCGCGTTCCAGGCACTGGTCGCGCAGGGCGTCGGGTTGTGGCTGTCGGCCCAGGCGATCATCAACATGGGCGTGAACATGGGCGTGTTGCCGACCAAGGGACTGACGCTGCCGATGCTCTCGTTCGGCGGCAGTGCGGTGCTCGCGAACAGTCTCGCACTCGCGCTGCTGCTGCGCGTCGACTACGAGAACCGGCGGTTGATGAAGGGGCTCCCAGCATGAGCTACCCGGCGAGGGGCCCGTCACCTTCAGGTGACGGGATCGACGGCAAAGCGAATGCTGCGAGGCGCCGACAGCGCGGTGTGTCGCGAGCGGCAGCCTTGCGGAGGCGAGTGCCAGCATGAGCGCCAGATCGCGCACGCTGATGGTGATGGCTGGTGGGACCGGCGGTCACATCTTTCCCGCGCTTGCCGTCGCCGAGTGGTTGCGCGCAGCGGGATGGACCGTGATCTGGCTCGGTTCGCCGCGCGGGATGGAGGCGTCGATCGTGCCCGCGCATGGCTTCGAACTCGAACCGGTACGTTTCGCCGGCGTGCGCGGCAAGGGCGTGCTGCGCCTGTTCAAGCTGCCGATCGAGTTGAACCTGGCGTTCTGGCAATGCGCGCGCGCGATCTTCCGGCAGCGTCCGGACGTCGTCCTCGGCATGGGCGGATACATCGCGTTCCCCGGCGGCATGATGGCCTCGCTGTTGCGCCGTCCGCTGGTGATCCACGAGCAGAACTCGGTGCCGGGACTCGCCAACCGCGTGCTCGCCCGGCTCGCCGACCGCATTCTGTGTGCGTTTCCGGATGCGTTCGGCCGCGCGGTGCAGAGTGAGTGGACGGGCAACCCGGTACGCGAATCGATCGCGCAGGTCGCGGCACCCGGGGTGCGCTTCGCACACCGCAGCGGTCCGCTGCGCCTGCTCGTGATCGGCGGGAGCCTCGGCGCGCAGGCGCTGAACGCGTGCGTCCCGGCTGCGCTCGCGCGCATGCCCGCCGAGCGGCGACCGATCGTCGTGCATCAATCGGGACGCGACCATGTCGATGCGCTGAGGGCGAATTACGCACAGGTCGGTGTCGAAGCGACCTTGCTCGCGTTCATCGACGACATGGCGGCACGCTACGCCGAAGCCGATCTGGTGATCGCGCGCGCCGGCGCGACGACGATCGCCGAACTCGCCTGTGCCGGGCTCGCCTCGTTGCTGGTGCCGTTCCCGCACGCGGTCGACGACCATCAAACGGTGAACGCGCGCTTCCTCGTCGAGCGCGGCGCCGCCTGGCTGATTCCGCAGAGCGAGTTGACGCCGGAGCGGCTTGCGCGCGAGCTCGAAGCGACCGATCGGCCCCGCCTGCTTGCGATGGCCGAACAGGCGCGCGCCGTGGCCAGACCGGAAGCGACCCGCCGCGTGGCCGAAGTGTGCATGGAGCTCGCCCATGCGGCATGAGGTCCGGCGCGCGCACGTAGGAGTCCGCGATGCGGCATAAGGTCCGGCACGTGCACTTCGTCGGCATCGGTGGCAGTGGCATGTCCGGCATCGCCGAGGTGCTCGCCAACCTGGGGTACTCGGTGAGCGGCTCGGACCTCGCCGAGAGCGCGGCGACGCGCCGGCTGCGCAAGGTGGGGATCCGCGTCGACATCGGTCACGCCCCGGCGCACGCGCACGGTGCCGATGCGCTGGTGGTGTCGACCGCGATCGGCGACGACAACCCTGAAGTGGTCGCCGCGCGCGGTAGGCGTACGCCGATCGTGCCGCGCGCATTGATGCTGGCGGAACTGATGCGCCTTAAGCAGGGCATCGCGATCGCCGGCACGCACGGCAAGACCACGACCACGAGTCTGATCGCGAGCGTGCTCGCCGAAGGCGGGCTCGACCCGACGTTCGTGATCGGCGGGCGTCTCGAAGCGGCGGGCAGCAATGCGAAGCTGGGCCGCGGCGAGTTTCTGGTGGCTGAGGCGGACGAATCCGACGCCTCGTTCCTGTACCTGACTCCGGTGATCTCGGTGGTCACCAACATCGACGCCGATCACATGGAGACCTATGGTCATGACTTCGGCCGGCTGAAGCAGGCGTTCGTCGATTTTCTGCAGCACCTGCCGTTCTACGGAAACGCGGTGCTGTGCCTCGACGACGCCAATGTGCGCGAGATCCTGCCGCGCGTCGTCAAGCCGATCACCACCTACGGCATGACGCCCGGCGCGCAGATCCAGGCGCATTCGATCGAGCACATCGTCGGTGGTCAGATGCGCTTCAAGGTGTCGCGGGTGAACGGTGCGAGCTGGCCGGAACTCGACGTGACGTTGAATCTGCCAGGTGTGCACAACGTGCAGAACGCGCTCGCGGCGATCGCAGTAGGCATGGAAGTCGGCGTCGACGACGCTGCGATCGTGCGTGCGCTCGCCGAGTTTCGCGGCGTCGGCCGGCGCTTCCAGCGCTGGGGCGAAGTGCGCGTTCCGGACGGAAGCGGCACCTACACGCTGGTGGACGATTACGGACACCACCCGGTCGAGATGGCGGCGACACTGGCCGCCGCGCGTGGCGCGTTTCCGGGGCGACGCCTGATGCTCGCCTTCCAGCCGCACCGCTATACGCGTACGCGCGACTGCTTCGAAGACTTCGTGCACGTGCTGTCGACGGTCGATGCACTGGTGCTGACCGAAGTGTATGCGGCCGGAGAGTCGCCGATCGTCGCCGCCGATGCGCGTGCACTCGCGCGTGCCGTGCGCGTCGGCGGTCGGGTCGAGCCGGTATTCGTCGACGCGGTGGGGGAGCTCTCCGGGGCGATCGCGAGTCTCGTGCAGCCCGGAGACGTCGTACTGACGATGGGAGCCGGGTCGATCGGCCAGGTTCCTGCGCAGCTTCGCGCGCTCGACAAGGCGGCAGGATGAACATGGCCGAAATCCTGACCCTCGACCCGCAGTCCTCCGGTCTGCGCGGCGTCGATCGGCGCGCGGTGCCGATGGCGAAGCATGTCAGCTGGCGTGCAGGCGGCGTCGCCGATCGCGTCTATACGCCGGCCGACCTCGACGATCTGATCGCATTCGTTCGATCGCTGGCACCGGACGAGCCGGTGCTGATGATCGGGCTGGGCAGCAACCTGCTGGTACGCGACGGGGGCTTTCGCGGCAGCGTCGTGCTGTTGCACGGGGTGCTGGGCGCGCTGGGTGTGGAGGCGTGTGCGGGCGCGTCCGGTACGCCCGGGTCGGCGCCATGCATCCGGGTCGGCGCGGGTGTCGCCTGTCCCAAGGTCGCGCGTTTCGCGGCAATACACGGTTTCGAAGGAGCGGAGTTCCTGGCCGGCATCCCGGGCACCATCGGTGGTGCGCTGACGATGAATGCCGGGTGTTACGGCACGCAGACCTGGGAGCGCGTGTCGGGCGTGACGATGCTCGAGCGCAGCGGCGTGCTGGTGGAACGCACGATCGAGGCCTTCGATATCGGCTATCGGCATGTCGCGCTGCGCGACGCCCAGGGCGGCGCCGCGGCACTGGGCGAACGTGCGTGGTTCGTCGCGGCGGTGATGAAGTTCGATATCGGCGATGGCGAACGCTCGCGCACACGCATCCGCGAGCTCCTCGCACGCCGCATCGCGACCCAACCGCTGCAGCAGCCCAACGCCGGGTCGGTATTCCGCAATCCGCCGGGAGACTACGCAGCGCGCCTGATCGAAGCCTGCGGCCTGAAGGGATGTCGACGCGGCGGGGCCGAGGTGTCGATGAAGCACGCGAACTTTATCGTCAACCGCGGCGGGGCGAGCGCGGCCGATATCGAGGCACTGATAGACAGTGTCCAGGCGTGCGTGCGCGGCCAGACCGGCATCGAACTCGTGCGCGAAGTGCGCATCGTGGGGGATCGGATATGAGCCTGCGAGGGCCGCGGCGAGGGGCCCGTCACCTGAAGGGTGACGGGATCGACGTAGCCGAGTCGGGGTCACTCATCGTCCCTGGCGGCCCTTCGATTCGGAACGTCGGAGACGGACGATGAACGACTTCGGCAAGGTGGCCGTGCTGCTCGGGGGGCGCAGCGCCGAGCGCGAGATCTCGCTCTTGTCCGGCAACGCGGTGCTCGGCGCGCTGCGCGCCAGCGGCGTCGATGCGCATCCGTTCGATCCATCCGAGCGCAGCGTGTTCGAACTGACCCGCGAGGGCTTCGAACGGGTGTTCATCTCGTTGCACGGTCGCTACGGCGAAGACGGTACCGTGCAGGGCGCGCTGGAACTGCTCGGCATTCCCTACACCGGGAGCGGCGTCGCCGCCTCGGCGTTGGCAATGGACAAGCTGCGTACCAAGCTCGTCTGGGTGGCCGGCGGTGTGCCGACGCCAGCGTGGGAGGTGCTCGGCGCCGATAGTGACTGGCACGCGGTCGCCGCGAAGCTCGGCCTGCCGTTGATCGTGAAGCCGGGTCGTGAAGGTTCGACGCTCGGTTTGACGAAGGTCACGAGCGTCGAGAAGTTGCCGGGCGCGTATGCGCACGCGGCCTCGTTCGACCGACTCGTGCTTGCCGAACAGTTCGTCGGGGGTCGCGAACTCACTGCGGGATTCCTCGGCGAGCAACCTCTGCCATTGATCCGCATCGAAGCACCGCAGGGCAACTACGACTACCAGAACAAGTATTTCAGCGACGACACCCGCTACCACTGTCCGTGCGGTCTCGACGCGGAAGTGGAGCGCGAGATCCAGTCGCTGACGATGCGTGCGGCGGCGTTGCTCGGCTGCGAAGGATGGGGTCGTGCCGACATGATCCTGCGCGACGACGGATCGGTGCAGATGCTCGAGATGAACACGTCGCCGGGCATGACCGGACACAGCCTGGTGCCGATGGCGGCGCGCCAGGCCGGGCTGTCGTTCGAACAGCTGGTGGTGCGAATCCTGGAGATGGCCCATGTTGGCTGATGCGTGGGACCGTCCCGCGGTGCTGAACGCCGTGGCCAATACGTTGTATGGCGTCGCCACGGTGCTCGGTCTGTACGCGCTGTTCTTCCTCGTGATTCACCTGCCGGTGTTTCCGGTGAAGGAAGTGCGCGTGCTCGGCACGCTGTCGCACGTGACCCGCGAGCAGGTCGAAGCGACCGTTCGACGCCAGTTGACGGGGAACTTCTTCACCGTCGACCTGCCGGGGGCGCGCCGTGCTTTCGAACGCTTGCCGTGGGTGCGTCGCGTCGAAGTCCGGCGGGTGTGGCCCGATCGATTGCATGTCGTGCTCGACGAACACGTGGCACTCGCGCGCTGGGGCGATACCGGACTCGTCAACACGCACGGCGAGGTGTTCTCGGCGGCGTCGGACGAAAAGCTGCCGGTGTTCATCGGCCCCCCCGACAGCGCGCACGAGATCGCGCGCCAGTACACGGTGTTTCGTGACGAACTCGCGCGCGTGCGCCTGGTTCCGACCCAGCTCGTGCTCTCGCCTCGGCGCGCCTGGGAGATTCGCGTGTCGAGCGGGCTCGTGCTGAAGCTCGGCCGGGATCAGGTGAACGCGCGGCTGGCGACGTTCATGTCGGTATACGAAGGCACCGTCGCCCCGGTGTCCTCGCGGCTCGACTATGTCGACCTGCGCTACCCGAACGGGTTTGCGGTGCGCTTGAGCGATGGCCGCACGGAAGGCCGCACCGATGCGCGCACCGAGGGCCGCGGAGTACGACCAAACCCACGCGCCGTCGATCCGAAAACGACGGAGCGACGCACATGAGCAAGGGCCGTGACAGCAAGAACCTGATCGTCGGCCTGGACATCGGCACCTCGAAGATCGCCGCGATCGTCGCCGAAGTGAAGCCCGGGGGCGAACTCGAGATCATCGGCATGGGGCAGCATCCGTCGCGCGGGTTGAAGAAGGGCGTCGTGGTGAACATCGATTCGACGGTGAACTCGATCCAGCGCGCGCTCGAGGAAGCCGAGTTGATGGCCGACTGCAAGATCAAGGATGTCTACGCGGGCATCGCCGGCAGCCACATCAAGAGCTTCAACTCGCATGGCATGGTCGCGATCAAGGACAAGGAGGTCACCCAGACCGATGTCGACCGGGTGATCGAGACCGCGAAGGCGGTGAGCATCCCGAACGATCAGCAGATCCTGCACATCCTCAACCAGGAATTCATCATCGATGGTCAGGAGGACGTGCGCGAGCCGCTCGGGATGAGCGGGGTGCGCCTCGAAGTGAAGGTGCATATCGTCACCGGCGCGGTGTCGGCGGCGCAGAACATCGTCAAGTGCGTACGGCGTTGCGGGCTCGAAGTCTCCGACCTCATCCTGCAGCCGCTCGCCTCGGCCTGGGCGGTGCTGTCCGAAGACGAGAAGGATCTCGGCGTGTGCCTGGTCGACATCGGCGGCGGCACGACCGATATCGCGGTGTTCTCGCAGGGCGCGATCCGCCATACGGCGGTGATACCGATCGCCGGCGACCAGATCACCAACGACATCGCGATGGCGCTGCGCACGCCGACCAAGGATGCAGAAGACATCAAGGTGCGCTACGGCTGCGCGCTGGCGAAGCTCGCCGATGCGCGCGAGATGGTCGAAGTACCCGGCGTCGGGGAGCGTGGGCCGCGTGAGCTGTCGCGGCAGACCCTGGCCGAGGTGATCGAACCCCGCGTCGAAGAGCTCTATTCGCTGATCCAGGCCGAGCTGCGGCGCACTGCATACGAAGAGCTGCTCTCGTCGGGAATCGTGATCACCGGGGGCAGCGCGACGATGCGCGGCATGGTCGAACTCGGTGAAGAGGTGTTCCACATGCCGGTGCGTGCCGGTGTGCCGCAGTACGGCGGCGCGCTGTCCGAGGTCGTGCGTACCCCGCGCTTCGCCACCGGCGTCGGCCTGTTGGTTGCCGGACAGCGCCAGGTGCTGCGGATGTCGACGGCGCGCGCTTCGCGCGGACCGGTCGGCCACGCGCTGGCGAGTCTGAAGGGGTGGTTCCAGGGGAATTTCTGACGCCATCGCGACCGGGCGAAATCGACCGGCGGTGGCGCGACAACGAGCGACGGCAGCAAGGGATGGCAGCAGTTCCGCGAAGCGAAGGTATTCAGATGAGTTCAACCCGGCAAGAGGAGAAAACGATGTTCGAGATACTCGAAGCGTCGAATCAAGAGGCGGTGATCAAGGTGATCGGCGTGGGCGGCTGCGGCGGCAACGCGGTCGATCACATGGTGCTGAGTGGCGTGCATGGCGTCGAGTTCATCGTCGCCAATACCGACGCACAGGCGTTGAAGCGCTGCCAGTCGAAGAACCAGTTGCATCTGGGCAGCACGCTCACGAAGGGTCTCGGTGCCGGTGCGAACCCCGACATCGGGCGTCAGGCTGCGATGGAAGATCGCGAGCGGATCATCGAGGCGATCCGCGGCGCCGACATGCTGTTCCTGACCGCGGGCATGGGCGGGGGGACCGGCACCGGCGCGGCGCCCGTGGTGGCCGAGATCGCGAAGGAGATGGGCATCCTCACGATCGCAGTGGTGACCAAGCCGTTCACCTTCGAGCGCAAGCGCGTGCGCGTCGCGCTCGACGGCATCGAGGCACTGTCGCAGTACGTCGACTCGCTGATCGTGATTCCGAACGACAAGCTGATGGAAGTGCTCGGCGCCGATGTCACGATGCAGGATGCGTTCAAGGCCGCCAACGAAGTGCTGCACGGGGCGGTCGCGGGCATCGCCGAGATCATCACGCTGCCGGGCATGATCAACGTCGATTTCGCGGACGTGCGCACCGTCATGTCGGAGACGGGGATGGCGATGATGGGGTCGGGCAGCGCCTCCGGTGTCGATCGCGCCAAGATTGCCGCTGAACAGGCCGTCGCCTGCCCGCTGCTGGAGAACGTCGACCTCAACAACGCGCGCGGCGTGCTGGTCAACGTCTCGGGCTCCGCGTCCAAACTGAAGCTGGGCGAGATCCATGAAGTGATGGACACCGTGAGCGAGTTCGTCGCCGATGACGCGACGACGATCGTCGGGTCGGTGTTCGAAGAGTCGATGGGCGACTCGCTGCGGGTCACGATCGTCGCGACCGGCCTGGGCAACGCGGTCAACCGTGTTCAGCCGAAGGCGTTTACCGTGGTCAAGACCGGCACCGATAACGGGCCGGTGGACGTGATCGGCCACGGCGGTGGAGTGAACTACGGCGAACTCGATGTACCGGTCGTATTCCGGCGCAAGCAGCGCGATGCTAACGCCACGGTCGAGGCGCTGAAGCAGTCCGGACTGGAGACCTACGATATCCCGGCGTTCCTGCGCAAGCAGGCCGACTGAAATCGGACTCGCAGCATAGCGGCACGACGGTGCCGCAATCTCGCTATAATCGGCGGTTGTTCGCAGGAACGTCCCTTGCTTGGGGCTCCGCCTCGTTATAGCCGGTTTCGGTCGTTGAATTCAGTTTCCCACGACGGCCGACGGTGCGGGGAAGGTAAGGCTTGGACCAAGAAAAATGCTGAGACAACGCACGCTCAAGACCCCGATCAAGACCACCGGTGTGGGCCTCCATACCGGGCGCAAGGTCGACCTGACACTGCGCCCTGCGGCCCCGGACACCGGGATCGTGTTCCGGCGCGTCGACCTGCCGGGAGCCGTCGATCTTCCGGCGCGCGCCCATGGCGTCACCGATACCCGGCTCGCCACCTGCCTGGGCGAGGGCGAGAACAAGGTCTGGACGATCGAACATCTGATGTCTGCGCTCGCCGGGCTGGGCATCGACAACGCGTTCGCCGATCTCTCCGCGCCGGAGTTGCCGATCATGGACGGCAGCTCGGGGCCGTTCGTGTTCTTGATCCAGTCGGCGGGAATCGACGAACAGGCGGTGGCGAAACGTTTCATCCGCGTGACCAGACCGGTGGAGGTGCGACAGGGCGACAAGAGCGCGCGCTTCGAACCTTACAACGGGTTCCGGATCACCTTATCGATCGATTTCAAGCACCCCGTGTTCGAACGCTCGGGCAACCTCGCAACGATCGATTTCGCTACACAGTCGTATGTTCATGAAGTGAGTCGGGCACGTACGTTCGGTTTCATGCAGGACGTCGAAGCGATGCGCGCGCAGGGGCTCGCCCTCGGCGGAACGATGGACAACGCCGTCGTGATGGACGAATACCGGGTGCTCAACCCCGACGGCTTGCGCTTTGCCGATGAGTTCGTGAAGCACAAGGTGCTCGATTGTGTCGGCGACCTGTACCTTCTCGGGCATCCGCTGGTCGGTGAATTCTTCGGCCACAAATCGGGCCATGCGCTCAACAACCTGTTGCTGCGCGAACTGCTCGCTAACGCGGACGCGTTCGAAACCATCACCTTCGACCAGCCCGAACAGGCACCGGCGTTCGCACAGTTGCAGCTGAGCTCGCTCGGCATTCGCTGATCACGCAGGCGCCGCTCAAGTGGCCGTGATCATCCGGCTGGTACTGTTCGTCATCATAGCGGTGATCGGCGTATCGCTGCTCGCGTACGTATTCACGCGCGATCGCAAGTACCTTGCCTTCGCGTGGCGTACGTTCAAGTACAGCCTGCTGGTACTGCTCGTCCTCGCGCTCTTCATCATCTTCGAGCGGTTGATCATTGGCGTGTGAGGATTGCGCAGGCAATCCGGCGAGCGTTCCGGTCGAGGATGCCGCGCGAAAATCGCGGTATGCGCCGGGATACCCTACCGCCCGCTGTCACAAAGCGCGGGCGATCGTCAGCTATCTGTCACATTGATGGCCTTTTTGGCCTGCTCAACGATTGCAGCGCCGCTTTTAGGCGTCGATCGCTGACATTTGCAGAAAGTTCCTGCAGTACACGCTGGCTTTCGGCGCTGATCGGGGTCACCGCCGGTGCGACGAAGCGCACGGGGGCGCGTGCTTCGCTGGGTTGCACCATCACTTTGATTGTCGTAACCTCCGCCTCGATTTCGCGGATTTGTACCGCCAGCCTCAGAGCAATTTGGCTCACCGAGGTCGCAACTGCAGGGCTTGAAGTCACGAGAGTCAGTACGCCGTCGCGCAACGCGGCGACCGAACAACTACCCGAAACCGAAACCGGAAGCAGTTCGTCCATCCGAGTCTGCAGCCTGCTCAGGCGCAGTGCCTCACCGCGCAGTACTCGCAGTCGATCCTCGGACTGCAAGACATCGCCGACTGATTTCGTAGTCATCGAGCCCGGTGCTCGAGCAGTCGACGCAGCCCACTGCGCGGAGCGGACGAAGCGGAGAAAAACAATTTGAACGTCATCATCGTTTCAGGAAGTCTGGGCAGCGGAAAAACGATAGCACTGAATGGGTACCAGGCCGCCGGGTTGCTGTCGGCATTGTCGCTATGCATCGTGCTGGTGATGTCGGGGTTGCAGGCGGGGCTCGCGCGATTGGGAGTGTCGACGCCTGATACGGCGGGGGCTCCGTTGCTCGGCAGCAACGGGCGCGCGCGCGTCGATGACGACGGGCAGACTGTGTTGCGCGACAGCCTCGACGTGATGGCGACCAAGCTGGGCGAGATGCAGGCGCGACTGCTGCGCATCGACACGCTCGGCGAGCGCCTTGCGCGCTCGGCAGGGTTCAAGCCGCAGGAGTTCATGTTCGAACAGGCACCGGGCCGTGGGGGCCCGGTGCCCGCCGCCTCGACGCTGACGCCGCGGCAGATCTCGGTCGGTGAACTCGGTGCGAAGCTCGAACTGCTGTCGCGCGAGGTCGACGACCGTGCGGAGCGACTCGGCATCATCGAGTCGATCGTTAGTCTGAATTCCGCCCGGCGCACGTTCGTGCCGAGCGGCTCGCCGATCGCGAGCGCGATGCCTTCGTCGAACTTCGGCTGGCGCATCGATCCGTTCACGGGCCGCAACGCCTTCCACGAAGGTGTGGATTTCTTTGCCGAAGCCGGCACGCCGATCGTTGCTGCAGCGAGCGGCGTGGTGACCGCGGCGGAGTTTCACCCGCAGTATGGTCATCTGGTCGAAATCGATCACGGCAACGACCTGCTTACCCGCTATGCCCACGCGTCCGCGTTGCACGTCAAGGTCGGGGATATCGTCCGGCGCGGACAGCAGGTCGGGAATGTCGGCTCGACCGGCCGCTCGACCGGACCGCACCTGCATTTCGAGGTGCGGCACCGTGGCGCACCCCAGAACCCCAGTCGCTTCCTGACGTCGGCCGGATAGCGTTCCGCCATCGTTACAGGGGGCTCTGTCGCGACCCGCAGGGTCGCCGCGTGCTTCGGCCCGAAATCCCGCGCATGCTGCACGCACGTCGACGGAAGCAGGTGCCCAGATCGGGGGCGGCAATCGTAGTCCGCAATGCCGGTGGGCGACGCGACGTCGGCGCACGCGCTTGAGAATCGGGTCCGCCATCGCCACTTGAACGTTTCTGGGAATCGTTCCGCTGTTCAGGGGGTCGACCCGGTTAAACTTCGCGGTTTCCCGGCCAGTCGGCCAATCCGCTCCGTCTCACGCCCCGCCTCAGCGATCTCCACTCTCGAACGATGTTCCAAGACCTCCTCAAGAAGATGTTCGGCAGCCGCAATCAGCGGCTGTTGAAAGGCTACGGCCAGACTGTCGTGCGCGTCAACGCACTCGAAGCGTCGATGAAGGCCCTGACCGACGTCGATCTTGCCGCCAAGACCGGGGCGTTCAAAGCCCGGGTCGCCAACGGTGAGCCGCTCGATTCGCTGCTCCCCGAGGCGTTCGCCGTGGTGCGCGAGGCGTCGCGACGGGTGCTCGAGATGCGCCATTTCGACGTGCAGCTGATCGGCGGCATGACGCTGCACAACGGCAAGATCGCCGAGATGCGCACCGGCGAAGGCAAGACGCTGGTGGCGACGTTGCCGGCGTATCTGAATGCGCTCGCCGGCCAGGGCGTGCATGTCGTCACGGTCAACGACTATCTGGCGAAGCGTGACGCCGACTGGATGGGCGAGATCTACCGTTTCCTCGGACTCGGGGTGGGCGTGATCCTGTCCCAGCAGGAGACCGAGTCGAAGAAACTCGCCTATTCTGCCGATATCACCTACGGCACCAACAACGAATACGGCTTCGACTATCTGCGCGACAACATGGAGTATCAGCTCGCCGACAAGCGTCAGCGCCCGCTCAACTTCGCGATCGTCGACGAGGTCGATTCGATCCTGATTGACGAGGCGCGAACCCCGCTGATCATCTCGGGTCAGGCCGACGACAACACCGACCTGTACAACAAGGTGCACGTGATCGTCCCCGGTCTGGTGCGCCAGACCGAAGAGGAAGGCGAAGGCGACTTCTGGGTCGACGAGAAACAGCACCAGATCATCCTGTCTGAAGCGGGCCATCAGCACGCCGAGGAACTGATGACCGAGGCCGGGCTGCTCGACGCCGGCTCGAGCCTGTACGCGGCCGCCAACATCCAGCTGATGCATCACCTGAATGCGGCGTTGCGCGCCCATACGCTGTTCCACCGCGACCAGCAGTACGTCGTGCAGAACGGCGAAGTGGTCA
Source organism: Burkholderiales bacterium (assembly GCA_014379045.1). Lineage (GTDB taxonomy): Bacteria > Pseudomonadota > Gammaproteobacteria > Burkholderiales > CAIKXV01 > CAIKXV01. The sequence continues at coordinate 7,824 of JACMMK010000373.1, read as the reverse complement.
TCGTCGACGAGTTCACCGGGCGCCTGATGGCCGGGCGGCGCTGGTCCGACGGGTTGCATCAGGCGGTCGAGGCGAAGGAAGGCGTGGCGATCCAGAAGGAGAACCAGACGCTCGCGTCGATCACCTTCCAGAATTACTTCCGCATGTACGCGAAGCTCTCCGGCATGACCGGCACCGCGGATACCGAAGCCTACGAGTTCAAGGACATCTACGGGCTCGAGACCGTGATCATCCCGACGCATCGGCCAATGGTCCGCCGCGACAACATGGACCAGGTGTTCCGCACGTCGAAGGAGCGCTACGACGCGGTCATCGCCGACATTCGCGACTGCCACGAGCGCGGCCAGCCGGTGCTGGTCGGCACGACGTCGATCGAGACCTCCGAGCTGGTGTCGGGCCTGCTCGAGAAGGTGAAGCTGCCGCATCAGGTGTTGAACGCGAAACAGCATGCGCGCGAGGCCGATGTCGTGGCCCAGGCAGGCAGCCCGAAGGTGATCACGATCGCGACCAACATGGCCGGACGCGGCACCGACATCGTGCTCGGCGGCAACGTCGAGCGCGAGATCACCAAGGTGCGTGCCGACGAGAGCCTCGACGCCGCGGCGAAAGAGGCGCGGATCGCGACGCTGCGCACCGAATGGCAGGTGCTGCACGACGATGTGGTGAAGGCCGGTGGCCTGCACATCATCGGCACCGAACGGCATGAATCGCGGCGCGTCGACAACCAGTTGCGCGGCCGTTCCGGACGCCAGGGCGACCCCGGTTCGAGCCGCTTCTACCTGTCGCTGGAAGACCCGCTGCTGCGCATCTTCGCCTCCGACCGGGTCGCGGCGATCATGACGCGCCTGAAGCTGCCCGAGGGCGAAGCGATCGAACATATCTGGGTGACGCGCGCGATCGAGAACGCGCAGCGCAAGGTCGAGGCACGCAACTTCGATATCCGCAAGCAGTTGCTCGAGTACGACGATGTCTCGAACGACCAGCGCAAGGTGATCTATCAGCAGCGCGACGAACTGCTCGCCGCCAACGACATGCAGGAGAGCGTCACCGCGATGCGTGTCGACGTGCTGGGCGCGACCGTTGCGCAATACGTGCCTCCGGGCACCGTGCACGAGCAATGGGACCCGGCGGGGCTCGAGAAGCTGCTGGCCTCCGAATTCAATCTCGACGCGCCGGTGTCGCAGTGGCTCGCTGCCGACGACAGTCTGCCCGAGGAGACGCTGCTCGAACGCGTGCTCGACGCGGCGACGGCGCAATACGACGCGAAGCTCGCCAACATCGACCCGCAGGTGATGCGCCAGTACGAGCGCGCGGTGATGCTGCAGAGCTTCGACTCGCACTGGCGCGAGCATCTGGCGGCCCTCGACCACCTGCGACAGGGCATCCACCTGCGCAGTTATGCGCAGAAGAACCCGAAGCAGGAATACAAGAGCGACGCGTTCTCGATGTTCAGCGACATGCTCGACCGGATCAAGGCCGACGTCACCCGGACGCTGATGCTCGTGCAGATCCGCAGCGCCGAGGAAGTCGCACAGGTGGACGAGCCCGCGCAATTGCGCAACATCACGTACCAGCATGCCGAGGCCGCCGAGGCGCTGGTGGGTCCCGATGAGGCGGAGTTCGGTGCCGAGCCGTTGCGCTACGGGTCGGACCCGGATGGCGACGGCGACGGGGGTGCGATGGAGCCGAGAGCGCAACCGTTCGTGCGACCGGGACAGAAAGTCGGTCGTAACGACGCGTGTCCGTGCGGATCGGGCAAGAAGTACAAGGTATGCCACGGGCGGCTAAACTGAGGGTGAACGCGTTCGTGTGATGTCGTCGCCGGCAGGTCGGGGACGTCTTGCCCACAGGCGATGTTCACGCCAATCGCGCGCAGGCGCGAGCGTCAACGACCTTGGCTCCGGGTCGTTGCCCTCATCCCGTGTGTGCAGACGCGGGGTCTTTCTTTCTACAACCGCGAGTCGATCCGATGCCTGTCAATCTCGTTGCGCCTGATCCCGACGCGTTGCTGCCGATCGAAGGCGTCGAACTGGGTTTCGCAGAAGCCGGCATTCGCAAGGCGGGCCGACGCGATCTGATGCTCGTGCGCCTCGCGCTCGGCGCGCGCGTTGCGGGTGTGTTCACCCGCAACAGCTTTGCGGCGGCGCCGGTGCAGGTCTGCCGTGAGCATCTGGCGGCAGGCGGCGAGATCCGGGCGCTGGTCGTCAACGCCGGCAATGCCAACTGCGGTACCGGGGCGAGCGGGCTCGCGCTCGCGCGCCGTTCGTGCGAACTGGTCGCGGCTGCGATCGGTTGCGCCCCTGCGCAGGTGCTGCCGTTCTCGACCGGCGTGATCCTCGAACCGCTACCGCTCGCGAAGATCGAGGCTGCGCTGCCGCAGTGTGTCGCCAGCCTCGGCGCCGCGAACTGGGCGCAGGCGGCCTCTGCGATCATGACCACCGACACCGTGCCCAAGGGCGTGTCCAGTTCGGTCGTGCTCGACGGCGCGCGCGTGTCGATCACCGGCATCGCCAAGGGCGTGGGCATGCTGCAACCGGACATGGCGACGATGCTCGCCTACCTCGCCACCGATGCGGCGATCGCCGCGCCGGTGCTCGACGCGCTGGTGAAACGCGTCGCTGATCGTTCGTTCAATCGGGTCACGGTCGACGGCGACACCTCGACGAACGACTCGTTCGTGCTGATTGCGACGGGGCGAGCGGCGGGAGCCTCCATTGCCGACGCAACCGATCCGCGTCTGCGGGTGCTCGAGGCCGCGCTGATCGACGTCGCCGCGCGACTCGCGCAGGCCATCGCACGCGACGGCGAGGGCGCGACCAAGTTCATCACGATCGACGTTCACGGTGGCGCGAACGAAGACGAGGCGCTGCGTGTAGCGCGCGGGATCGCCAACTCTCCGCTGGTGAAGACGGCGCTGTTCGCGTCCGACCCCAATCTCGGCCGCCTGTTGATGGCGATAGGCAACGCCGGCGTCGCCGATCTGGATACCTCGCGGGTGCAGCTCAGGCTCGGCGACGTCACGGTGATCGAGAACGGTGGGCGCGCGGCGACCTATCGCGAGGAAGACGGCATCCGCGTGATGAAGCCCGCCGAGATCACGATCGACGTCGAACTCGGTCGAGGTCGCGCGTCGGCCACCGTGTGGACCTGCGATTTCTCGTACGACTACGTGAAGATCAACGCGGAGTACCGTACTTGAGGTGTCGCGCTCGCACACAGTCGTACGTGGGGTGAAACGTGAAGCGTGAACAGGCGGAGACGCCGCTGGTCGCATTGGCGCGTCTTGCCGACGCAGCCGAGACGCTGGTCGAGCGGCTCGCGCACCTGGCACCGCCGCCGGCGGCACCGACCGACTGGCGCGGGTCGGTCGCGTTTCGTTGGCGCCGGATGCAAGGACACGGGGCGGTGTTGCCGGTCACCCATCGGCACCGCATCAAGCTCGCCGATCTGCAAGGTATCGACGAGCAGAAAAAGCGCGTCGATCAGAACACGCGCCAGTTCGTGCAGGGGTATCCGGCGAACAACGTGCTGCTCACCGGCGCGCGCGGCACCGGCAAGTCGTCGTTGGTCAAGGCGGTGCTCGAGAAGTACGCGCCAAGGAAACTGCGTCTGATCGAAGTCGACAAGCAGGATCTCCTTGATCTGCCCGAAATCGTCGATGCGATCAGCGCGCGCCCCGAGCGCTTCATCCTGTACTGCGACGACCTGTCGTTCGAGGCCGACGAGCCCGGCTACAAGGCGCTGAAGACGGTGCTCGACGGCTCGATCTCGGCCGCGTCGGAGAACGTGCTCGTCTACGCGACCTCGAATCGCCGGCACCTGATGCCGGAGTACATGAAAGAGAACCTCGAGTACAAGCATGTCGGCGACGAGATCCATCCGGGCGAGACGTCGGAGGAGAAGATCTCGTTGTCGGAGCGCTTCGGGCTGTGGGTGTCGTTCTGGCCGTTCAGCCAGGACGAGTACCTCGCCATCGTGCGCCACTGGCTCGCCTATTTTGGCGTGGCGCAGACCGATTCCGCGCAGGTGCGCGAAGCGGCGTTGCAGTGGGCCCTCGGGCGCAGTTCGCGCAGCGGCCGGATCGCCTGGCACTTCGCACGCGACTGGGCCGGTCGGCAGCATCTGAAGCCGCGCGACCGGGCCGATGGCGACGCACGCTGAAGCAACGGCGGCTGAGATCGCGTGACAGGGCGCGACCGGTCCCGCGCGCACGGCGATGCAGCCGACGATGCTGTGCGCGACCCTCCCTCTGTCGTGTCGCCGCTGCGGGTCGTTGCCGGTGTCATCGAACGTGCCGATGGGCGCGTGCTGATCGCCCAGCGTCCGCCGGGCAAGGCCTATGCCGGGTATTGGGAGTTTCCGGGCGGCAAGATCGAGCCGGGCGAGTCCGCGCATGCGGCGATCGTGCGCGAACTCGCCGAAGAGCTCGCGCTCGAGGTGCGTACCGCGTACCCGTGGTTGCGCCGACGGTTCACCTATCCGCACGCGACGGTCGAGCTGCGCTTCTTCCGCATCGCCGAGTGGAGCGGCGCGCTCCGCGGCTGCGAAGGGCAGCAGATCAGCTGGGAATCGGTGGATGACCCACAGGTCGCACCGATGCTGCCGGCGAACGGCCCGGTACTCGCGGGGTTGCGGCTGCCGCTCGAGTATGCGTTGACGCAGGCGATGGCGATGGGCATCGATGCCCAGTTGCAAGCGCTCGAGCGCGCGTTGAGGCGGGGACTGCGGCTCGTGCAGGTGCGCGAACCCGGGATGGACGACGCGACCCTCGAACGATTTGCGCGCGCAGTCGTGTCACGCGCACACGCGAGCGGGGCACGGGTGTTGATCAACGGCGATCTCGCGCGCGCGCAGCGGGTCGGTGCCGATGGGGTGCATCTGCGTTCTGCACAGCTGCGCACGTTGTCGAGTCGCCCCGAGGCGGCCCTGATCGGCGCGTCCTGTCACGATCAGCAGGAACTCGCGGCTGCGTACCGGCTCGGCTGCGACTTTGCCGCGCTCGGTCCGGTACAGACGACCGCCACGCATCCGGGCGCGATCCCGCTGGGTTGGGAACGCTTCGCCAGCCTGGCGTGCGAGTGCGAGTTTCCGGTGTACGCGCTCGGCGGCCTGAATTTTTCCGATCTCGATCGCGCGCGGGCGGCGGGTGCACACGGCACAGCCTTGCAGCGCGCCGCGTGGCGAGTTTCGTGACGCCCTGATCAGACCTCGACCGCCCGGTCGATGAAGTGGGCTGGTTTAGGAAGCCGCGAAAGCCTGAGGTACATCGGGCTTCCCGGCTTCATCGATACCTGTAGCGGCGAGTCGAACGGCAGCGGTTCAAGCGCGAACTTCGCTGGCGGTCGATTGCTGACCGACCTTCATGAGGAACGTATCGTAGGCGCCGACGAACGCGTCACCGGTTTCGAAGTACGGGAGCGCGCCCGTGGGGAAGACGCTGAAGCTCCAGTTCGCTCGGCCCTCGACGGTGCTCTTGCCGCGGTAGTCGACGAAGTCGCCGCGTACCCCGTGCGACATCCACACCGGCATGCGCAGCGCTTCGTACAGCGTGTTCACGTCATTGCTGAACAGCGTTGCCGACAGAAACTCGATCGGCGCGTGGCGTGCGCCAGGCTGCTTAGTGGTGATCAGGTCGTAGGCGAGCAGGCCTTCGTCGATGTTCGGCGACCCCCAGGTACGGGCCAGGAAGTACCGGATCACGCCCGGACGGGTGAGGTTGCGAAACGCGACGCGCCCGACGCCGGGGCGGCGCAGCAGCCGGTTCAGCCACCCGACCCGGCGGTTGCTCGCGGGCGGGCCATAGCGGCGGCGCTTTCCGCTGAACCCGGTCGGGCTGATCAATGCCAGGCTGCGCAGGGGCCCGGGATTCTCCATCGCAGCCCGCGCGAGGAACTCGCACGACAGCGACAGGGCCGCGGCATCGATCGGCATGCCCGCATGATCGTCTGCGATGCGCGCGATCAGTGCATGGAGTGCGTCGGTCATCAGCCGGGGCGTGTACTCGCGTTCGCCGCGTTCGGAGAAGCCGAAACCCGGCAGGTCGATCGCATAGACGGGGCGGCGCGCCACGTAGTAGTCGTACAACGGACGCATCTCCGCCGCGGAGCCCGACGCGTTGATGCTGTGTACCAGCAGCAGCGGCACACGCTCGAGCTCGCCGTCGTTGCCGACGCTTGCGTGCGCGTGTGTGAAGCGCGCAGGCGCGCCGAGGTAATAGCTCAGGCGTCCGGCCGCGGAATCGAACTCGATCCGCTCACCGGAGACGGCCGCGGGCAACGGCGGCGGGGGCGCAGGCTCACTCACCGGACTCGTCCATCGGCTTCACGTGCTCGGGCACGCGATAGTCTTCGGTGGCCCAGGCCCCCAGATCGATCAGCCGGCAGCGTTCCGAACAGAACGGACGAAACCTGTTCTCCGGACGCCACTCGACGGTGGCGCCACACTGCGGACACGCGACCGTTCTGGGCCTGCGCGAACCCGCCGCACCTGGTGTGTCGGCAGCCATCGCAGCGATCGAACCTCGTTCAAAGATTGCAGAAAGTGAGATCGAACGGAATGTCCGCCTCGATTGCCTTGGGTCGATCGCCGCCTGCCAGCTGTTGGGTGAAGCGGATGTTGAGCATGTAGCGATTGGCACTTACCTCGGGCACGCACGGATACTCTCGCGCAACCCGTACCCGCACGAGCTGCACTGCGCGTCCCGCGAGCATCTGCTGAAAGACTCCTTGGGCGGCGACACGCTGCGACGACTTGCCGCTGTCGCGCAGGATGCGCAGCACGATCGTGAGGCTGTCACGCAGCGGCAGGAACGGCGCCATCCACTGCTCCAGCTCGACGCGGCGCTCCGAGACCGGCTTGTGCTGCCAGTAGTAGTACGTCGGCAGATCGAATTCGCATACCCCTCCCGGGATATTCGAGCGCTGGCGAATGCTCATCAGCCATTCGTTGTCGCGCACTTCCTGCCCGATCTTGCCCGACAAACCGAACAGCCGACCCGAGGCATGATCGATATCGCGCAGCACCGAATCGAGTGCCTCGACCGAAATCTGCGGGTTGCTGCGCAGTGCTTCGAGCGAATGCTTCTGCCGTTCGAGTTCCTGCAGCAGGTCGGACTTCAGATCGGCACGACTCGCCACCTCGATGATCTCGAACAGCGTGACCAGTGCCGCGTGGTGTTCGAGCGGATGGTCGCCGCCGACGAAGTACGCGAGCTTGTCGTACAGATCTTCCAGCCTGAGCAGCGTGCGCGTGCGCTCGTTCAGCGGGAATTCGTAGTCGATCACGATCGCTGCGGTCTGCGTGGGTAGCGTCTGCGACTCTGACCGTGACATGCTGTCTCGCATTGTTCGGCATCGACCTTTACGCCGACCCCGCGTGCCCACGCACTGCGCCAGGAATCAGGCGTCCGGCGGGCCGGGGCGCGCTGCCGTGCGTTTCTCCTGCGCCAGGCGCAGATACTGTCGGTGGAGTGACTCGACCTGCAGCGCGAGCGCGGACGCCGCCCCGTCGTTGTCGAGCACATCGTCGGCCACGCCGAGCCGCTGCTCACGCGTGGCCTGTACTGCGATGATGGCCATCACCTGCTCGCGCGTGAGACCGCTTCGCCGCATCACCCGCGCGATCTGTTGATCGAGCGAGCAGTCTACCACCAATATTCTGTCGATCTGTTTGCGTTGGCCGCCCCGCTCGACCAGCAGCGGCACCGCGAGCAGCGCATAGGCTGCGGTCACGCGCGCGAGCTGCGCGCCGACTTCGCGGCGTATCATCGGGTGCAATATCGCCTCGAGATCACCGCGCGCCGACGCGTCTGTGAACGCGCGCTCG